>NZ_DJIO01000180.1:6893-61303 GCF_002433655.1 Thalassolituus sp. UBA6592
CGCTGGGAACAGTGGTTCTTCACCAAACTGATCGACAAAGGCCTGGCGTACAAGAAAGTGTCCGCCGTGAACTGGTGTCCGAACGACCAGACCGTACTGGCCAACGAACAGGTGATCGACGGCTGCTGCTGGCGCTGTGATTCCGCGGTAGAGCGCAAAGAAATCCCGCAATGGTTTATCCGCATTACCGATTATGCCGAAGAACTGCTGAACGACCTCGATCAGCTCGACGGCTGGCCGGATCAGGTTAAGGCAATGCAACGTAACTGGATTGGTAAATCCCGTGGCGTGCAGATGACCTTTGGCCTGAAAGACCGCGACGACAGTCTGGAAATCTACACCACCCGTCCGGATACCGTGATGGGCGTGAGCTACGTTGCTGTTGCGGCTGGTCACCCTCTGGCCAAAGAAGCCGCTGAGAACAACGCTGAGCTGGCTGCCTTTATTGAAGAGTGCAACAAATCCGGTACCGCTGAAGCCGATCTCGCCACTGCCGAGAAAAAAGGGATTCCAACCGGCTTTACCGCCATTCACCCGCTGACCGGTAAAGAAGTACCTGTATGGGCTGCGAACTTCGTGCTGATGGAATTCGGTACCGGCGCTGTTATGGCCGTTCCGGCCCACGATCAGCGTGACTGGGAATTTGCACAGAAATACGGTATCGACATTCAGCAGGTCATTGCACCGGCAGAAGGTGAAGAATGCGATCTGAGCAAAGCCGCCTATACCGAAAAAGGCACGCTGATTAACTCTGGCGAATTCGACGGTCTGGAATTTGAAGCCGCCTTCGATGCCATCGCGGCCAAACTGGCTGCAGAAGGCAAAGGCGAAGTAAAAACCAACTACCGTCTGCGTGACTGGGGCGTCAGCCGTCAGCGTTACTGGGGCGCGCCGATTCCGGTGATCCGTACTCAGGACGGTGATGCCATTCCGGCACCGGAAGAACTGCAGCCGGTGATTCTGCCGACCGAGGTTGTCATGGACGGTGTGAACTCACCGATCAAAAACAACCCGCAATTCGAGAATATCGAATTTAACGGCCAGCCAGCCTTCCGCGAAACCGACACCTTCGACACCTTTATGGAGTCGTCCTGGTACTACGCGCGTTACTGCTCACCACGCGACGACACGCAGATGCTGAATCCGGAAGAAGCCAACTACTGGCTCCCTGTCGACCAGTACATCGGCGGTATCGAACACGCGATTCTTCACCTGCTGTACGCGCGCTTCTTCCACAAGCTGCTGCGTGATGCCGGTTTAGTGAAAAGCGATGAGCCGTTCAAAAACCTGCTGACTCAGGGCATGGTGCTGGCGGAAGCCTTCTTCTACGTCACTGAAAACGGTGCCAAAGAGTGGGTTAACCCGACCGAAGTCGAAATCGAAACCGACGACAAAGGCCGCGTAGTCGCTGCCAAACGTTCAAGTGACGGTAAGGAACTGCAGGCAGCGGGCATGAGCAAAATGTCCAAGTCGAAAAACAACGGCGTTGATCCGCAGGAAGCCATCGACCAGTACGGCGCCGATACCGTGCGTCTGTACACCATGTTCGCAGCGCCGCCGGAGCAGACGCTGGAATGGTCCGATTCCGGTGTGCAGGGTGCCCAGCGCTTCCTTAACCGTGTATGGCGCCTGAGCTACGATCTCATGCAACAGGAAAACATGGGCGACCTGTCTTCTCTGAGCAAAGATGAAAAAGACGCACGCCGTAAAACCCACGAGACCATCCAGAAAGTCAGCGATGACGTGGGCCGCCGTTACAGCTTCAACACCGGCATTGCCGCCGTGATGGAACTGATGAACACACTGCAGAAAGTGGATCTGGAATCTGCCGGTGGCCGTGCGGTAGTGGCTGAAGGCCTGGATGCCAGCATCCGTATGCTGTCACCGATTGCACCGCACATGACTCAGGTTCTGTGGGAAGCGTTCGGCAACGATGACCTGGTAGTCGATGCTGCCTGGCCTGAGGTTGACGAAAAAGCCCTGGAAAAAGACAGCATCCTGCTGGTTGTTCAGGTCAACGGTAAAGTCCGCGCCAAGCTGGAAGCTCCGGCATCAGCAGGCAAAGACGAGCTGGAAGCCATGGCCATGGCTGACGAAGCTGTGCAGAAGCAGATCGAAGGCAAAACCGTGCGTAAAGTGATTGTGGTACCGGGTAAGCTGGTTAACATCGTCGCTAACTGAGTAATTGTGCGTAACTGGCGGCGTGGCTGTGGCGGCGTTAAAAGCCGCCACAGCGATCCCGCCGACGTTACGCAGTCAACTGAACAGGCTTAGCCGGATTCAGCAAGTAATGGATACACTATGCGCAACCTGATTATCGTTTTATCACTGACTCTGCTCGCCAGCTGTGGCTGGCACCTGCGTGGTGTCATGCCATTACCACCCGCTTACTCAGTGATGAACATTCAGAGCCAGGCCAGCTCGGCCATCAACCGTCAGCTGGAACTGCAGCTGGAGTTTAATGGTGTGCTGCTGACCCAACAGGCAGAAGATGCCACCGCGGTTCTGAAAGTGAATCCGGTCGATATTGAACGCCGCACGCTGTCGGTTGCCAGCTCAGGTCAGGTCGCAGAATACGAACTGAACGGAAGCCTGACCGCTACTATCATGCTGGTTGATCAGGATGTGCAGAGTGACATTGAAGTGACTGCCCGCCGCATTCTGAGTAACGACGTTAATAACGTGGTCGGTACCAATGCAGCTGAACAACAGCAGCGCACCGAAATGCAGCGTGAACTGGTACGTAAACTGTTGCGCCGTCTGCAGGCGCTGGGCAATCAGAACCAGTCTGAAGCGACGAACGGAGCGGACAACACAGACGCTGAGCCGTCTGCGGACACCGCCGAAACTGTGAATCCGTCATGAAAATCCGCCAGGATCAGCTGGGTGCAACCCTCAGTAAAGGCCTGGCAACCTGCTATCTGGTCGCTGGCGACGAACCGTTGCTGGTGATGGAGGCCTGTGACGAAATCCGCGCTGCTGCCCGGAAAGCCGGTATCGAAGACCGCGAGCTGTTCCATGCAGAGGCCGGCTTCGACTGGCGCAGTCTGCAGGAAGAAGCCAACGCCATGTCGCTGTTCTCCAGTCAGCGCATTCTTGAAGTCCGCATTCCGAACGGCAAACCATCCGATAAGGGGAACGCCCTTAAAGCCATCCTCGACCATCCGAACCCGGATAACCTGCTGCTGATTGTCTGTCCACGTCTGGATGCAGCGACCCAGCGCAGTGCCTGGTTTAAAGCTGCTGAGCAGGCCGGGGTTTTTCTGCCGGTATGGCCCATTGAACGAAATCAGTATCCGGGCTGGCTGCAACGCCGGATTCAGATGGCCGGATTACAGTTCGATCCCGCAGCACTTGCTGCATTAGCGCACCAAACTGAGGGCAACCTGCTCGCCGCGGTGCAGGAAATTGAAAAACTGCGCTTAGTCGGCAGCCAGAAAATCACCGAAGACATCATTAATGAAGCCATTGGTGACAGTTCCCGCTTTGACGCCTTTGCGCTGGCCGACAGCTGCCTGATGGGCAACCTGGCGGAAGCCAGCCGGATCCTCTCCCACCTGCGTTCTGAAGGGACTGAGCCATTAATGATACTCGGTGCTCTGACCCGCAAAATCCGCCAGCTGATTGCTCTGCACGGGCTGAACAGTGCCCAGTTAGCAGAAGCATTTAAGAAGCAGAACGTCTGGCCCAAGCAACAACCCCCTTATAAAAAAGCGCTGCAGCGATTATCTGCACATAACTTGCATAGTGCTCTGATAATTGCCGGGCAGGCCGATGCCGCCGCCAAAGGCAGCGGCGACAACCCGTGGCGTCTGTTAAATGAATTGACTGTCGTGTTAACCGGTGTAAAGCTGCCAACCAGTTAACACAAAAGACCACAAACACCTCACAGAATCTGTAACATTTCTGGGAGATACTTGTGCAATCGGGGAATAAAGACAAGTTTGCAGAGGTGGCGTAAAATCACCCCCTAGCGACTGACAATTTTTGTCACTTTGTTCCCAAAGCGTGCGCAGGATCATCATTTTATTTTGCGTGGCAACTATTATGTCACGATCGAACACGCATATTGTGTCTTAACGAGGGTGGACAAATGAGTGCACTGACCAGCCAACAAAATGCCGACCTGGTCTGGGATCTGGAGAAACTTCACCAGCACCAGCGGGCAATGACTTTCGTAAAGCAGTTTGAAAACCGCTTTTGCGTATTTTCATCGACGGTTCGTCAGCTCTATACCAACTACAGCATTTTCTTTCCGGAAGAAGCCAATCGTCAGATGGTTATTCTGCCGGATCCTTATGCTTTCCATGATACGTTCAGTCATCTGAGTGCGGACGCGGTTCAATCGACCGGCCTGCATGTTATCCCGGGAAATCTGATTGGTAAGAAAGGTCTTTATCTGGTGATTTCTCACCGCGATAAGAACGTAAAATCCGTACCCATCCCATTCCAGGAAGGTATCCGTCAGATTCTGCGCCGCTCCAACACGGATGACCCGTTCCTGCCGGTACTGATGAAAGGTGACCTGCGTGAATTCAACGATCAGCTGCCTTGTCTGCACCTGAACCGTCTGCGTCTGAAAGAACTGACAGGCCTGTCGAGTCTGGAGCGTGAAAGTATCCGCACCATAGTGACCGATAAACTGATGAGCCTGTATCAGGAATCTGCCGGCCTGAACATCGCCTGATCAGGCCTGGCGGGTAAGCCAATCCGGTAACTCGCCCCTCTGACATGATTCATAGACAAGACCGCCGGCAGAATGATCTCACCTGGATGGCAGCAGCCATACCAGGTTATGCCGCTTAGTCTTACAAAGCCCTATAACGGTTCGCTTTCCGCGCGATAGTAGCGTCGCACCAGACGACTCAGTCCCTTACGCCATGGCTTAGGCTTGATGCCGAATGTGTAAAACAGGCGGGTGGTATCGCCCTGCGGTACCCAGATCGCAGGCATGGTAGAACCTTCCTGGGAACTCAGTTCCACGTCGCTCAGATTTTCATACTGCCCGGCTTCTGCCAGCAATGCCTCGGCAAAAGCATAAGATGAAGCCGGTTCAACGCCACAGAAATGATAGGTACCCCACAGGTCATCACAGCAGGCAACCTGCTTAAGAATCGCCAACAGAACGTCTGCCACATCGTCCGCAGGTGTCGGACTGAAGCGGCGTTGCATGTCGACGGTCAGTGTCTGTTCATCACGAATCTGAGTCAGCAGACGGCTGGCAAAATCATCCGCCATCAGTGAAAAGCCCTGCCCGGTGCGCAGAATAATATGACGGGTGTGTTCCCGAACCATATTTTCCAGCGTCAGCAGATCCTGCGCTAATGGCTTATCTGAGTAGGCCTCATCGTCTTCCTTCCAGACATCATCAGACGGGCCGGAGAACACCGCCAGTGACGACAGCATGATCACAGGTACATCCTGATCTCTGGCCTGCTCCAGCCAGTATGGAATGTGCTGGTAATCTTCACTGTGAAACAGCGAAGGGGTAAGGATAAAAAACGGTCTGCCCTGACCCATTACGCCCAGACGTTCGCGTTGTTCCAGCCCAAGGCCTTTATAGCTCAGATTCTGTTCGGCAAGTATACGGGTGAGAAACTGGCCGACCGGGCGATTGGCACCGACAACCAATGAATGGAAACTGCTGAAAGACAAGATGCTGATACCCCCGGCATACAAAAACAGAGCTGATTAACTGTAGAGAATAATAACCTGAGTTGGCCAGAATCACGATGAATAAGCGCAGTGATGTCTATACTGTCGCCAGGAGAGTGGTTATTCAGAGGGAAAATGACCCGAAGACAGTCTACCCGGCAGCTGGCCAGTCTGGTTCTGAGGTTTTTCATTGTGGTGGCGGCGTGGTGCGGCTCATCCCAGATCCTTGCGCAGGAAAGCGCGGAAGGTATCAGCAATCTGCATTATCTGGCGGATGAATCGCCTCTGGATGCGGAGCAGGTCATGGCGTCCGGTCAATGGACGGCGTTGCCCGGTCAGTCGGTCAATTTTGGTTTTGACGAGCGCTGGTTCTGGTTCCGCTTCGATCTGGCCGGCGGTAACGAAACACAGATTCTGCAACTTAAATATCCGTTACTGGATCAGGTGACACTGTATCTTTACCGCCGTAATAATCTGGACGGACAGCAGGATCAGGACAGGCAACAGGATCTGCTGCTGCACAGCGAAACTCTGGGATTCGACCGGCCATTCGGCGAGCGAAAAGTAGAAGACACGCTGCTGGCCTTCCAGCTGCCACCGAATCTGCACGCCGACTATGCACTGCTGCAGGTCCACACCAACTCATCGGTTCAGGTCAGCCTGTCGCTTAAATCCCTCAGCGATTACTGGCGCGGGCGACTGCCGGAAATTGCGGCGGAAACCGCTTTTCACGCGATTCTCTGGGCCATGCTGGCCTACAACCTGATGATTTTTGGCCTCACCCGCCACCCGTCTTTTCTGCTGTACTGTCTGAGCATCGCTGCGACGTCTTTTATGATGGCGACCCTGAACGGCTGGACCTTCCGTCTGCTGTGGCCGGATACCCCTGCCATCAATGATCTGGCGATCATTGCCGGTATCACTGCCACCGAGGTATTCGCCAGTCTGTTTGGCATTTATGTGCTGCGTCTGAATGTACTGCTGCCGGCGTTTTACCGCCTGTTTCTGGTCTATATTGCCGCAGCGCTGTTATCGGGCGCTGTTTCCCCGCTGCTGCCCTACTCCGTAGTTGCCCAGTTTCAGATTGCCCTGGGTTTTGCCATGGCATTAACGGCAACCATCGCCGGTCTGCGTCTGCTGCATTCACGCGATGTGCTGCTGTATTTTATCGCCCTGTCCTGTCTGCTGGCCGGCATGCTGATTCTGATTCTGCGCAGCTCGGGGCTGGTGCCGGTGAACGCTTTCACCATTCATGCCGCAGAAGCGGGTTATCTGCTGCAGGTAATTTTTCTCGGTCTGAGTATCGGTGAGCGGCACCTGAAAGAACGCCGTGCGCGTCTTGCGGCACAGGACGTCATTATCGCCATGCAGCGTGAAACCAACGAAGCGCTGGAACATAAGGTGCGCGAGCGCACCGCCGATCTGCAGCGGGCCAACCGCAGGCTGCATGAAGAATCCACCACCGACGCGCTGACTCAGGTGCGCAACCGGCGCCACTTTGATCAGCAGATTGAAGTTCTGTGCCAGGCCGCAGCCCGCAGTCAGCAGTCGGTGGCGCTGCTGCTGATTGATATCGACCACTTCAAGCAGGTGAACGATACCTGGGGCCATCAGAACGGTGACATCGTGCTGCGTCGTGTAGCCGAAGTACTGGATCAGAATCTCGATAACAAACACCAGCGTCTGTTCCGCTATGGTGGTGAAGAGTTTGCCGTTTTACTGGAAAACACCAGTCAGAACGCGGCACTGGCTTTGGCAGAAACGCTGCGTCAGCAGGTTGCCGCGATGCGTATCCGCATCGCCGGCGAAGTACTGAAGACCACCATCAGTACAGGTGTTGCCGCTATGGTTCCGGAGCAGAACGACAGCCCGGCCGAACTCTGCCATGTCGCTGATCAGGCGCTCTATCGTGCAAAAAACAGCGGACGAAACCGCGTCATGGCCTGACATTCCTGCACTGCTGGCGCACTCCCGATGGGCCAAACATGCCTATTCTGTTTCATATTCTTTTTCTGGTTGGCAAGATCCCGGCTTTTCGGTACTTTTCTTTCAGAACGCAAGTACCAATAAATAACCAGAAGTCATTCCACAGACTGCTGAAGCATAACGATAACCGGGCCAGCCGGAGGAAAGGAGAAGAGGATGAAAAAAGCGCTACTGACAGCGGCGGTAACCAGTGTCGGTCTTTTAATCAGCGGCCAGTCACTGGCTCAGGGCTATTACGTTGATGAGCAGTCCGCCCTGCGTCTTGGCGACGCATTCTCTGGCGGCAGCGCGTCAGCCAGCGACGCTTCCACCGTATTTTACGGCCCGGCGGCAATGACTCTGGTGAAAGATGAAATTGTCTTCAACATTGCTGCGATCGACTTTTCCTCATCCTTTGACGGTAGCGCCACCACGGTTGGCGGCGCGCCGATTAACGGCAAAGATGCTGAGGCTGACAGTCTGGATGCATTGCCGAGTTTTTACATGGTGCGTGAACTCAGCGACGGTTTCAAAATGGGCGTCTATATCAACGCGCCCTACGCTACGGGTACGGACTTTGGTGATGACTCCGTCGCCCGCTATCAGGCAGCAGAGAGTGACATCACAGGTATTGATGCCGGCTTCGCTCTGGCATTCCGCATCAATGATATGGTCAGCGTCGGAGGCAGCCTGATCGCCCAGTACGTAAACGCCAAAACGGCGGTCGCCATCAATAGCACGGCCATTTGTCTGGGGGCCGAAGCTGCCGGTGAACTGGGGCCGTACGACTGTGCGGCACTGGGTATCGATGCCGCCGAGCTGGGCAACACCACTTATGATGGTTACTTTGAAATGGAAGGCCATAACATGGGCTATGGATTTGCCCTTGGCACTCTGATCGAATTCACCCCGGACAGCCGCCTGGGTATTAATTACCGCTCACGCATCGCCCATCAGCTGTCCGGCACCGCTGAAGCTACCTTCCCGGCTGCCGCTGCCGGATTCACCTCGCTTGCTGGCCTGCCGGACACCACTGCCAGTGGCAAGGTAACACTGACCACACCGGAAACCGCCAGCCTGAGCTACTTCCACCGTCTGGGCAAAATCGCCTTACAGGCCGACTACTCCTGGACCAAATGGTCGCGTTACAACAAAGTGCAGGTTGAATCCAATGATCCGGTAATCGCCGCACTGGCAGCAGAACCACAGGTGTATAACTGGACCGAATCGCAGCGTATTGCACTCGGCGCCAGCATTGCCGTATCGCCGACACTGACTCTGAGAACCGGTATGGCTTTCGACAGCACACCGATCGAAGATGAAAACGCTAAAGTGGATTTTGCCTTTGATGATTATCAGGCCGTGTCACTGGGTATGAGCTACGTCATGAGCGACGACCTGACGCTGGATCTGGGCATTCAGCACACCTTCAGTCAGACCCGGGATATTGAACAGAATGACCTGGCAACATCGGCTGCTGCTTTGCAGGGTGAAGTGAAGACGCAGGTAAACTCTTACGCGGCGGGTATCCGCTGGGGCTTTTAACCCGTTCACATTTTAAGAAAAATCCCGGTAATGGCTGATACCGCCATTGCCGGGTGTCCTCTACGCTGGCATTTCATCTGACAAACATACAGGGAATGTCCTATGAAATACTCCAGCCTTCTGCTCACTGCATGCTTTCTTTCAGCACCGGCTTTCGCCGATTTCAGCCTCAGCAGCAATGATATAAAACCCGGAAAAATGATGGCGATGGAACAGGTCTATAACGGCTTTGGTTGCACCGGTAAGAATCTCTCCCCACAACTCAGCTGGGACAAGGCGCCGTCAGGTACCAAAAGTTTTGCCATTACCGCCTACGACCCTGATGCCCCCACCGGCAGTGGTTGGTGGCACTGGATCGCCTTTAATATTCCGGCCAGCGTCAACAGCCTGGACAGCGGTGCCAGTGGCAACAGCATGCCTGCCGGCACCGTTGAAAGCCGCACGGATTACGGCTCAACTGGCTTCGGAGGGGCCTGCCCACCAGCCGGCGATAAAGCCCATCGTTATCAGTTCACCGTATTTGCACTGGACGTTGAAAAACTGGATCTGGCCACCGACAGTTCCGGTGCTCTGGTTGGCTTTTATCTGAACGCCCATGCGCTGGGCAAAGCCTCAGTGGAAGGTTTGTACAAACGCTGACATTGGCTCCCGGTGTTCCCACAGGCGACCAGCAGGCAACTCACAAGCAACCCGCAGGCAACCCGAAGACAACCCGCGGGAAATATCAGGGAGCGAGAGATAACCGCACCAGCTCATTGTGGTTGCGCAGGGCGTCCTCTTTGCTGCTGAACATCTGCACATCATTGAGCGTGATCAGCAGCACCCGGCCACCCGCCAGCCCGACGTAACCGGCTCGGTGTTCGGCGATAAAACGCCCGGCTTCATTTGCCGGTAAAGGTTCATCCAGAATGTCGGTCAGCGGCACGCTGCGGATCAGGCCATTGCCCAGCGGATCACCTACCTGCTCCACCGTGCGGTAAAGCGCCAGTGCATCCGCCGCTACCACCAGCACAGTATCGTTAATTAATGACGCAGCATCCGCCTGTGCACCATTACTCAGAGTGACCTGAGTGATGTTGCGGATCAGATCAGACGTGTTTTCAATCAGCATCGGGAATATCCACCCATTGTACGGTTTTGTTTCCGGCTTTATCTTCAGCCACCAGCTGCCAGCGTGGTGAATTCTGCATTTGCGGGCAGTCTATGCGGAAATGCCCGGTATACACGAGAGTCCCGCGACAAAAGTCACCATCCGGTGCATTCAGCCAGACACTTTCAACGCCCATGCCGTCATCGTAGACCATGCCCTGCAATGCCGGCCCATCAATCCATTTGACGAAATCCAGCACCGGCCCTTCTTCATCCGGAAAACTGGTTTTATCACGGTCATCCGTGCCCGCCGCCAGTTCAATGGCATTGCTGAAGCCATCACCATCACGGTCATCATCGGCGTTATCACCGATGCCGTCACCGTCGAGATCCGCCCATTCTGAGGCATCGTCCGGGAAGACATCTTTGCTGTTGGCCACGCCATCGCCGTCACGGTCATCGTCCAGTGCATCGGGAATGCCGTCACCATCCATATCCGGCGGCACCGAGGACGCATCGCGCGGATCTGTGCCCAGTTGGTTTTCATAGCGGTTAAGAATGCCATCGCCGTCGATGTCATCATCACTGTTATCGCCAATGCCATCACCGTCCAGGTCCGCCCATTCCGCCGGATCACGCGGGAATACATCGTCGGCGTTAGCGACGCCATCACCATCGATATCATCATCCATGGCATCCGGAATACCATCATGATCGAGATCCGCTGGTGTACTGCTGGCATCGTCCGGATCAAATCCTAATGTCAGTTCCCAGTCATTGCGGATGCCGTCACCATCGCGGTCTTCATCGGCATTATCGCCAATGCCATCGCCATCCAGATCCGACCACTCGTTGATATCCAGCGGGAAAGCGTCTGCGTCGTTGAGGAAGCCGTCGCCGTCCATATCATCATCAAGCACATCAGGGATGCCATCACCATCAATATCGGATGGTACCGAGGCGGCATCCGCCGGATTGGTGCCGGCAAGAATTTCGTATTCGTTGCTGATGCCATCACCATCAATGTCATCGTCGCTGTTATCGCCGATATGGTCACCGTCAAGGTCATGCCATTCCAGCGGATTCAGCGGGAATTCGTCCATGGCATTGCCGAAGCCATCACCATCGATATCACTGTCGAGAGCGTCCGGAATGCCATCACCATCGAGATCCGGCGGGGTGCTGTTTTCGTCGAACGGATCAAAGCCCAGCTGCAGTTCATAACGGTTGGCAATACCGTCGTTATCGCCATCGACATCGCTGTTATCGCCGATGCCGTCCTGATCATAATCACTCCATTCCAGCGGATCCCGCGGGAAGGCATCGTCTTCGTTGGCCACGCCGTCGCCATCGATATCGGGATCGACCACGTCGGCCAGACCGTCTTTATCCAGATCTTGCGGAACACTCAAGGGATCGCGGTCATCGGTACCGGCGAGTTCTTCGATGTCGTTATTAAAGCCGTCGTTGTCCCGGTCAGGATCGGCGTTATCACCAATACCGTCACCGTCGGTATCCATCCATTCCGACGGATCATCGGGGAACACATCAACGCGGTTGTTATAGCCATCACCATCACGATCGCTGTCGAATTTATCCGGCATGCCATCGCCATCAAGATCCGCCGGGCGGCTTGCTGCGTCGTAAGGGTCGGTGCCCAGATGAAGTTCAAAGACATCCGGTACGCCGTCGTTGTCAGAATCCGGGTCCTGATTATCCGGAATGCCGTCCATGTCGGTATCACGGGACTCGGCCGAATCCCGTGGATACTGATCCTGTGCATTGGCGACCCCGTCGCCGTCCATATCCTCATCCAGTACATCCGGACGGCCGTCGCGGTCAAAATCGTCCGGCACTGAGGCCTTATTGCGAGGATCGGTACCAACCTGCTTTTCCAGCTCATTGCTGATGCCGTCGCCGTCAATGTCCGGGTCGGCTTTATCGCCTATGCCGTCACCGTCCATATCGGACCATTCTGAGGCATCCAGCGGAAAGGCATCGCTCTGATTATCGTGGCCATCGTTATCCATGTCCTGATCGAGCGCATCCGGCCAGCCGTCACCATCACTGTCCGCTGGTACAGAACGACGATTCAGCGGGTCGTAGCCAAGCTGCTGCTCAAAGCGGTTAAGAATGCCATCGCCATCCATGTCTTTGTCGGCGTTATTGCCGATGCCATCGCGATCAGTATCGAGCCACTCAGAGGGATCACGGGGAAAGGCATCGCGCTGATTAACAACGCCATCGTTGTCGATGTCTTCATCGATGCTGTCGGGAATTCCGTCGCCATCAAGGTCAGTCTGATCCGGCACATCCGGATCCGTACCTGCCGACTGCTCAAGAAAATTGGACAGCCCGTCACCATCACGGTCAGTGTCCAGATGATCGGCGATGCCGTCGTTATCAATATCACCGATATCGGCATAAGCGGGCACAACGCAGGCACTGCTGACCAGTGCCGCAACGCCTGCACTGAAGCAGAGACGACGGCAGGCGGTCGCTAACCGGCTTAACGGAAAGGTGGACGGCGGAAGCATAGGCAAAAGTCTTCTGGCAAAGTGATCGCTAACAGCGGCGCTGTTACTCTTTAATTTCCTGCGTTGGTGTCAGACCGGACTGGCAGTTAATGCCGCGGTTTTTGCCATCGACCAGCACGCCGGCCACGTTTTTACCGTTCTGCGGACGCAGTAACAGATAGCCGTTTACGCAGAAAGCTTCTTTGCCGGAATCTTTCGGGGAGACTTTAATTTCGTCAGTGGTATTCAGCGTTAACAGACGTAACTGTTCTACCACCTGAGCATCCTGTGCGGATGAATGTTTGATGTAACCGTAATATTCCAGTGTCAGTACGGCGACGATTAACCCGGCTAAAAAGCCGAGGCCAACGTACTTCACCAGATCCGGTTTTTCGCTGTTATTTCCTGCGCCATTTTCTTTTGCAGCAGACTGATTCTCTTGCGACATCAGTATTCCCCAATAATTTTTTAAAAAATGTTATCCGTTATTATTCTGATCCTGCGCATCCTTTCCCCAGGCAGGCATCAGTGACTGATCAACCTGAAGTTGATTCAATATTCTCGCCACCACAAAGTCGATCAGATCCGACATACTCTGTGGCTGATGATAAAACCCCGGACTGGCCGGTAAGATGACCGCACCCATACGGGTCAGGGTCAGCATATTCTGCAGATGAATTTCTGAATATGGCGACTCGCGCGGCACCAGAATCAGTTTGCGCCGTTCTTTCAGGGCGACATCGGCTGCGCGCTCAATCAGATTATTACTGGCGCCGGTCGCAATCGCAGACAGGGTACCGGTACTGCACGGACACACCACCACCGGACCCGGCTGGCCGGAGCCTGAGGCCCATGGCGCCATCCAGTCTTCGCGGCCGAAAACCCGCAGGCGTTCAGCGCTGACGCTAAAATGCTGTTGCAGGGTTTCTGCCTGGGCTCTGGCATTACCCGGAATTGCCAGATCTGTCTCTGTAGCGATCACCAGCTGCGCTGCTTTGGAGATAATCATATCGACGTTTTTACCGGCCGCCAGCAGCACTTCCACCAGACGCAGTGCGTACGGACTGCCAGAGGCTCCGGTGACGGCGACGCAGATACGTTCAGTCATTAATGCTTCTCCTGCAAGGCAGCCGCGATGCGTTTCGGCATCGCAGCAAATCCGCCGTTAGACATCACAATAATCCAGTCTCCCGGCTGTGCTGTTTGTACCACAGCAGCGAGCAGACTTTCATGATCTGAGAACACCTGTGCCGGAGATTGCCCGGCTGCTGCAACCTCGGCCAGAGACCAGCCCATATTCTCCGGCTGGAACCAGAACACTTCATCGGCGGCATAAACACTGGCAGCCAGTTCGTTCTTATGCACACCCAGCTTCATGGTATTGGAACGCGGTTCCAGCACCGCCAGAATGCGGCCGCGACTGCCTTCGGCCTGCATACGCCTGCGCGCACCTTCAAGGGTTGTTGTGATGGCCGTAGGGTGATGCGCAAAGTCATCGTAGACCTTGATATCCCCCTGCCCGCTCACCAGTTCCATGCGGCGTTTTACTGACGCAAACTGCCCCAGCGCTTCAGCGGCAATATGCGGTTCAACCCCCACATGGCGCGCTGCCAGCATGGCAGCGACCGCGTTGCGCACATTGTGCAATCCGGTGAGCTGCCAGTTTACTGTGGCGTTAACGGAACCATCGGCGTTGCTGACTCTGAACTGAGATGCGTCATCCGCCTCCAGCTGCCATTGCCAGTCGGCTCCGCTCTGCTCAGAAAAACGCACTACCGGCGTCCAGCAGCCCTTATCCAGAACCCGCTCCAGCGCCTCTTCACCGCTCGGCAGAACAATCTGACCGGTAGACGGTACGGTGCGGATCATATGATGGAACTGGCGCTCAATCGCAGCCAGATCATCGAAAATATCGGCGTGATCAAATTCGAGGTTATTGAGAATCAGTGTGCGCGGCTGGTAATGAACAAACTTGGAGCGCTTATCGAAAAAAGCGGTGTCGTATTCATCGGCTTCGATAACAAAAAACGGCGATTCGCCGATGCGCGCGGACACGGAAAAATTCTGCGGCACGCCCCCAATCAGGAAGCCCGGTTGCATACCAGCGTATTCCAGAATCCAGGCCAGCATACTGCTGGTTGTGGTTTTGCCATGGGTACCGGATACCGCCAGCACCCAGCGGCCATTGAGAACCATCTGCCCCAGCCACTGTGGCCCGGACATATACGGCAGGCCACGGTCGAGAACATATTCAACCGCCGGGTTACCACGTGACATGGCGTTACCGATAATAACCAGATCGGTATTTGCCGGAATGGTGGATGGCTCAAAGCCTTCGCTCAGTTCAATGCCGGCGGCGGCCAGCTGATCGCTCATCGGGGGATAGACACCAGCATCACTGCCGGAAACTTCGTGCCCGAGTTGTTTGGCTAATTGTGCCAGCGACCCCATAAAGGTGCCGCAAATCCCCAGAATGTGCAGGCGCATCATCTCTACCGCTCAATAATGACAGGCCCTAGTGTACTGGTAACCGCAGGCCCGCCCAAGTCGCTGACAGACCATTTGTGAGGATGTCGCTGAAATTCCTGTCAGATTCCGGTAATATCCGGGCAGATTTCAAACTTTTCCGCTTTTAAAGCTCAACCGGGAATCAAGATGCAACGCTTACGTAACTTCCTCGATCACCACTGCAACAATCCTGCACTGGTCAATGTTATTGAAGGCCTGATGGTCGCCTGTAAAGACATCGCCTACAAAGTGCAGCTGGGATCACTGGCTGGTGTACTGGGCAGCGCTGACAATATTAACGTTCAGGGTGAATCGCAGAAGAAACTGGATGTGATTGCCAACAACCTGATTAAACAGGCCCTGCGCTCCATGCCGCAGGTAAAAGGTCTGGCCAGTGAAGAAGAATCAGACGCCGTTGCCTGCAACCCGGAAGGTGAATTTCTGGTGCTGTTCGATCCACTGGATGGTTCCTCCAACATCGATGTAAACGTCACCGTTGGTACCATTTTCTCGATTCTGCAGTCTGAGCCGGGCGATGATCCTACTTACGAAAGCACTTACCTGCAGTGTGGCCGTGAACAGGTTGCTGCCGGTTATGTTCTGTACGGCCCATCTACTCTGCTGGTTCTGACCATTGGTAAAGGCGTGTATTCCTTTACGCTTGACCCACGCGTCGGCGAGTTTTACCTGCAGCGTGAAAACATCCGCGTGCCGGCTACCACAAAAGAATTCGCGATTAACATGTCCAACCAGCGCTTCTGGCTGCCGGAAATGAAAAACTACGTCGGCGACCTGCTGCTGGGTGAAGAAGGCCCGTTAGGCAAGCGTTACAACATGCGCTGGATCGCGTCGATGGTGGCTGAAATTCATCGCATCCTGACCCGCGGTGGTATCTTCATGTACCCATACGATACCCGCGAGCCACAGAAGCCAGGTAAACTGCGTCTGATGTACGAAGGCAATCCGATGAGCATGCTGATCGAGCAGGCTGGCGGTAAAGCGTCCACTGCGTTTGAAAACATTATGGAAGTCGAACCAACCAGCATTCACCAGCGTGTGTCTGTGGTAATGGGTTCCAAAGACGAAGTGGATACCGTGATCCGTTATCACGAAAGCTGAGTCACACAGCACGAATAAAAAAACCACCTGACGGTGGTTTTTTTATGTCTGCATGATATTGCGCTTACTGTAGGCGGGACTTACAGGTTTACAGACTGAGTGGCTTCATTGGCAGCCATTTGCCCAGCGTTTCTTTCAGTACCGGCACCTTAACCGGCTTGGCCATATAATCGTCCATTCCAGCCTGCAGACAACGCTCGCGGATTTGATCCGTCGTATTCGCCGTACACGCAACAATCGGTGTTTTAATGCCGGATTCGCGCAGACGACGGGTGGTCTCAAAACCATCCAGACCGGGCATCTGGCAATCCATCAGAATCAGATCGAACTCTTCGTGCACCAGTCTGTGCAGACAATCTTCCCCGGACATCACGGCATCAATTTCAATGCCATCCCAGGCTTTGGCCAGCATGCGCTCCACGACTTTCAGATTAACCGGATTGTCTTCCACGATTAATGCCCGCAGCGTCGCATGATCCCCACGTTCATCACGGGTTTTATCCTTTACCGGCACCACAGGAATCATGGCTTCTACACAGGTGCCGGTATGACCGTCGCTGCGGATATCCAGCTCACCATCAAGCAGATTACAGATATGCTGGGTAATCGTCAGGCCCAGTCCAATGCCTTCATGGCGGCGGCTGAAAGACGAGTTAACCTGCGCAAAGGCTTCGAGCACACGCTGCTTCTGATCATCGGCAATACCGATCCCGGTATCGGTGACCATAATGGCCAGACAGTCTTTGCCGTCTTTTTGTTTCAGCGACAGGTCCAGCCAGACATTACCGTGATCGGTAAATTTAATCGCGTTATCCACCAGATGACGAACGATCTGACGAATCAGTGAGGGGTCGGACTGCAGCGCCGAAGCTGACAGGGCTTTGTCATAGCTGACACGGAACTGCAGGCCCTTTTCTTCTGCTTTGCTGATCAGCGACTCGAGCATTTCTTTCAGCACTTCAGCGACTTTATGTTCACTGAATACCACCGGCAGACGGTTCTTCTCGGTATCGACCACCACCAGTACATCTTCCAGCAACTGAGTCAGATGCGTCAGCGACTGATCCGCTGTCTGCTTAAAGTCGTCAAACTCCTCATCCGTATTGTTCAGGTCCATCAGCTGCAACATGCCGATCGCACCGTTCAGCGGTGTGCGGATTTCGTGACTCATCATCGCCAGGAAATCACTTTTCGCGCGGCTGGCCTGCTGCGTTTTTTCCTGCTCGGCCAGCAGTTTTTCGGTGTATTCCAGCTGATCTTTTTCCGCCTGCTGCAACGACTCCGCCAGCTGGTTAACATTCGTCTGCAGCTGGCCGATTTCCGCGCCGTCGTCCACCTGGGTGCGTTCTTCTGTATGCCCGTCCGCCAGACGATTAATAAAGCGGGTCAGGCGCTCCAGTGCCGGCAGAATCGTACGCGATACCAGAAGCCCGATCACCGCCGCCAGCAACACCACCAGCAAGCCGGCAAACAGCGACTGACGCACGATCTGATATTCCTGCTGACGGATGACCACATCGGACATTCCAAGGCGGATGATGCCGTATTTCTGCTCACTCATGGCGCCATCGCCATATTCAGAGAACTCATCCAGCTTCATCAGCTCGCGCATAATCGGCTGTTGCTTTATGACCATGTCGTCTGCGTTGAGCTCACTGTAATTTTTATCCTGCAGGGCGATCAGCGGCTTGCCATCGGGACTGAGGATTTCGACCGAAACAATGGCCGGTTGTGCCAGCGCAGCATTCAGCAACGGCCGCAGAAGTTCGTAGTTGCCACTGACCAGCGGGTATTCAGCAGAGGCACTGATGTGCTGCAGAATCAGCTGCGCCATGCGCTGATGTTCTTCGCGCAGATCTGACCAGCGGTTGATCATGTGGTAAGTGGTCAGCACCACCACGGCCAGCACAGCAGGCAAGGCCCCGACCAGCAACATACGCTGATTAATGGAAAGTCGTCTGAGCCCCCTCATCGCTTTTTCTCCTGACGAACCAGTTCATCAGTAAGCGCTTTGGCATCCGGCAGTAACAGGTTCAGCGAGTGGCCGACCTGCTCGTTGTAATAAACCCGGAAGTAGGGGTTGTAGCCGGCAGCTGGCCACAGTTTCTCTCTCAGACCTGTCATCAGCACTTCGCTGAGACGGTGGGCAACGTCATTAAGGTCGCTGTGCGTGGTCGCCAGGGCACCGGCTTTGATATAGGCGCTCGAGGGGCCGATCAACGGAATATTCTGCCGGTAGGCGGTAATAAGAATGTTCTTGATATTGGCCGAACTGTACAGCCCGGTATCATAAAGACCAATCAGCGCATGGGAATGCTTGAGCAGATCCAGCAGCGCATGGTTCATGCTTGGATACTGATCGACAAAATAAGGAGTCACTAACGGCTGGGAAAGCAATCCGGCCTGCTGCCATATTTGGCGGTCTTCGACCAGCACGCCCATTGGCCGGTCATCGCCCATGATGGCGCGGGCAAGACGCACCTGACGCTGCAGCGGTGGCTCAAGATAAACAGCACTGGCGAGACCGGTATGTGCCGCCGCCATCTGATGACTGACAAAAACAGCGACCGCCGGCAGATCCTCGCGGAACGACCACTGTTCAAGAGCCGCTGAACCTATCAGTACAACGGCCTCCACATCCTTGATATCAGCCATTTGCTCGGTGGTGTACAGCCTGACATCAAGTCCGGATTGCTGCTTCGTCAGCGCTGCCAGCTTCTGCACCGATGGTACCAGCGACTGGCTGACGAACGCCACGGTATCGGCGTTGACCACCGACAGCGGGCACAGCATGAGCAGGAAGAGGAGCGCCTGCCTGATAATCCGTTTTGCATCCATGCAAAGCTTTGCCATTAAAAATCCAGTCCCAGTTGGAAGAAGTATACATCGTCGTCAGAGTAGCGCTGGTTCTTGTAAGTAAGACTATCACTACTGATCATGTGCTGCCAAAAGCCCCCGACCCAGGGGGTGGTACCGCGCAGACTCCATTCCTTACGCAGATTCAGTTCAAAGCGGCGGTACAGATTATTGCCATCATTGAACGAATCAGACCAGAAGTGCGACCCGGTAATGCTCCACTGGTTCCCTCTGTGGTTCCAGCTGAGCACCATGCTGTTCTGGGCGCTGAGCCGGGTTTCTGCCTTTAACTGGCGGGCGATCTCATCTTCATCCAGCGATGAGGTATCACCGAGCTTCACATCGGTATCAAGGTAGGAGTAGGTCATCCATACCAGATCCTGTGGTGACGGGCGCCATTTCAGCTGCATCTCGGCACCGTTTATATCCATGCGCGTATCATCACGGACATCGGAGGTCGCCAGGTTAATAGCGCTGGAGATCAGGTTGTTCATGCGATCCTGATACACCTTAATGTCCGCTTCCATGCGGTATTCCGACAGTTTGACGTAGTAGCCCAGCTCACGGCTGCTGATACGCTCCGGCGACAGGCCGCGATGATCAACGTCCTGATGCATATAAAAGGTCAGGTTATCACGGCCGAAATAATTGGCCGTCGCGTTGTACAGATTCAGAGAATAATCCGGCTCCTGCTCCACCAGATCCGGTGAACGCACAGCCTCGGAATACACCAGACGGATGCTTTGCTGAGGAGACAAAAGAAAATTGACGGCCGCCCGTGGCGAATATTCAGCTTCGTTGGAATCTTCATCCTCGAACATAAAGCCGAGGTTCAGCAGCATAAAGTCCGTAGCGCGCCATTCCAGATTAGTGAACAGGCGCAGGGTATCATTAATGCGTTCACCGCCCAGATAGGTATCGGATTCGGCCTGATCACGGCGGTAGCTGATACCGGAAACTGTGCGCAGCGAATCCAGCCACTGCACCGTGTCCTGCCACTCAACGTCCATGCGTTTTTCCAGCAGGTCCTGATTCAGATCACCGCAGGCAATTTCTCCCGCGTTGGCCGGATCCGAACTGTAACGACCATAAATACCGTTCACCAGATCCAGCTGCTGCTGGTTTTCCAGAGTCCCGGCCAGTGCCGCCATATCGCCGCTGAGCAGAATTTCTGCAGCGCCCGGATTCTGTTCATAGAGGGTATAAAGGTCGGGATCAAACATCACCGTCATGGCGCAGGCGTAGTTGCGCTGGCGGCGGTCGCTGCGGCTGAAATAGGCCTGCAGATGAGACTGGTGATGCTCGGAAAAATCGTGCTGTAACTTCACCAGCAGATCAAATTCTGTGGTGTCCTGATCCGGTGGTGTGCGGAAGAACTCATTCTCCACACGGATATCCGAGTGCCCCTGCTTGAAAGACGCCTGCGCATTCAGCTGACTGCTGGCGTCCAGCTGACGGCTGTAATAACCGGTAACAAAGCCGTGGCGTTTACTGTCACGGAACTCGTCATCGCCGGGATCGGTTTCCTCTTTATCACCGTCAAAACCATCACTGGCCTGAAGGTTGAAAGTCAGGCGGTAGCTGCTCATGCCGTCATTCCAGGCATGGCTCAGAAATGCATCATCAACCCCCTGAGTACCGTTGCGGTAGCGCACACGGGTACCCAGCGTATCGCCCGGGTGTTTGGTAATAATATTGATCACGCCGAGAAAAGAGTTAGCGCCGTAGGTCGCAGCATTCGGACCACGGGTGACTTCAATTCGCAGAATATCTTCCAGCGCCACCGGGATATCGTCCCAGAACACGGCGGCAATGCCGGCACGGAACACCGAACGGCCGTCCACCAGCACCTGCAACCGGCGCATCAGGCTCGGGCTGGAGGCGTGGTACGTTACCGCTGCGTTATTCTGATCATCGCCGTGACCAACAAACATGCCGGGCACAAAGCGCATCAGTTCCGGCAGGGTACGTGCCCCCCAGGCCTGAATCTCATCGGCTTCAATCACAGTGACACTGGCCGGCACTTCAGCCCGGGGCTGGCGTAAGCGGGCCGCAGTGAGCACCACCGGGATGTCATCTTCCAGTGTAAACTCTGCCGGCAGCGCGCCATCAGCAAACTCGTCGTACGCCTCTTCAGCGTTTAACTGCGCCCCTGCCAACATAGACAAAAGGCTGATACAAATCAGGGTCGGTTTCATGGTCCATTCATCATGCTTGGGAACCAGACTATAAGTTCCGTGGCAAATGCAGGTGGCTTTATACTTATGGCAGACTGACATCGCAAGGCCCGGCCGCTATAATCCCCGCCATTCGCTTCATTAACTATAGTAAATTCAGGAAATTTCTCATGAGCTATGCCTCAATTCCGGCTGGCAAAGACCTGCCAAACGACTTCTACGTTGTCATCGAAATCCCGGCAAACCACGATCCGATCAAGTATGAAGTGGACAAAGACATGGATTGCCTGCTGGTTGACCGTTTTATGGCAACCCCAATGTTCTACCCGGCCAACTACGGCTACATTCCGAACACTCTGGCCGATGACGGCGACCCACTGGACGTTCTGGTGATCACTCCGTACCCGGTTCAGCCAGGTTCTGTCATCCGTGCCCGTGCCGTTGGTGTACTGAACATGGAAGACGAAGCCGGTGGCGATGCCAAACTGGTTGCTGTACCTCACGAAAAGCTGACTCAGCTGTACAACGATGTTAAAGACATCAACGACGTTCCACAGCTGCTGCGTGATCAGATTGCTCATTTCTTCGAGAACTACAAAGATCTGGAGAAAGGCAAGTGGGTGAAAGTACAGGGCTGGGGCGATGCCGAAGAAGCCAAAGGCATGATCGTTAAAGCTGCTGAAGCCGTTAAATAAGCGCCTTCTCAACTGTAGCAACAAAAAAGGAGCCCATGGCTCCTTTTTTGTTTTCCGGTGATCTGTCGATCTGTTCAGTCAGGCCACTTCTGCCTGCCAGAGTCTGACAGAACCCGCCTTAGTTGTCCTGCAGCTGTGCCAGCGTCTCTTCCGCCAGACGCAGCTTATCTTCCAGCTCAACCCGTTCAGTAACGTCTTTCTGAATACCGATGTAGTAGGTCAGCTGATCAGCTTCGTTGAACACCGGGGAAATGCTCAGCTCATTCCAGAACAGACTGCCATCCTTGCGATAGTTACGCAGCACGACGCGGGAAGAATGACCGTCGTGAATGGCTGCACGGATGGTCTTCAGCCCCTGCTGATCGCGGTCTCCGCCCTGCAGGAAGCGACAATCCTGATACAGGATTTCATCGGCACTGTAGCCGGTGAGACGCTCAAAGGCTTTGTTCACGTAAATCAGAATATTATCTTCACCTTCCTGCTCTGAAATCACGATACCATCGTTGGATGCATCGACCGCTTTTTTCAGCAACTCAAGGCTGATCGGGCCCTGCTGATCATTCAGGTCCATCAAATATCCCCATAAAATAGTGGTAATACCGGGCTGTGTTATGCCCCGCAAATTCTCACGTTCATGCCACAGGGTCAAGCCTGCGGGTGTTCAGCCAACGCAAATCTGCGGGCGGAGAATCATTCAATCTGTACAAGTTTTTACTTTGTGTATAAGTACTTATAGAATCCAGACAGCTTTGCACAATTAATCAGGGCTGTTAACAGCGATGAAAAGAGTCTACGGCGATGTCTGATACATCAGCGGACCACAATCTGGCCTATTACCCCATCCGAATCGTTTCCAGTGAAACCGGGGTCAATGCCATCACTCTGCGGGCCTGGGAACGACGCTATGGCCTGCTCACCCCCAAACGAACGGCAAAAGGCCACCGCCTTTACACCGAAGACGATATTCAGCTGATCCGTAAAGTCGTTACTTTACTGAACCGCGGCATCCCTATTTCTCAGGCCCAGGCCATGATAGACAACGGTGATGTCAGCGCCGAAACGCCGGTCAGCGTGCCTAATCGCCCGTCACAGTGGCAGCACTATCGCGAAGAGCTGAATAAATCGGTTCTCGAATTCGATGACAGCACTGCGGCCGCGCTGTTCACGGAAGTAACGCAGTTTTTTCCCATCGACGTGGCCCTGCGCTTCCTGTTTATTCCGCTGTACCGCCACCTGCAGGAAAACGTCACGCAGCACCTCGGTCCTGCGCGCCTGCGTTTTTATGCAGCCTTTCTGCAGTCGCGTCTGGCCTGGCGCTTAAGTGAGCAGCAGACAGCCGCTGACGCCAAATCTGTCATCATCGCCAACTGCAGCGATGAAGATGATATTGATCTGCTGTTACTGGCATTACTGCTGAAACAGCATGGCCTTGAACCAGTATGGTTCAGTGGCACCCTGACTCCGCTACAACTGACGGAGCTGGCGGCCATGCCACGCTGGCAGGCACTGATACTGAATATTGGCCACACCGTCAGTGAAATGTCGCTGAATCAGCTGCAACAGCTGACCCGCCAGAGCGGGCAGCCGGTGTTTACCTTGAGTCAGGGCACAGAAGCCTCTACCCTGCTCTCCCGCGGGTTGATTTCGGTGCAGGACGATCTGCATCAGGCAGCCCTGAATATCCGCGATATGTTGTCAGGAATTATTGAATGAGCGGCGAAGTCTATGAGCTGTTATTACGCCACCCACACCTGCTGAACGAAAAAACTCTGATCATCGGCGCAGAAGCCAGCCTGCCATCCGGCTGGCTTGGCCAGCTGCAGGAATCAGGCTGCACCCTCAACAGCTGGGATCTGCCGACCACTCAGGCCTGTGCCGCGCTGGGCGATAAATCTGTCTATGGGCTTCCACAGCCAGAACAGCTGCAGGGTTTCGACACTGTGATTCTGTTGTGGCCAAAAGCCAAACAGCTGGGCCTGACACTGGTCAGCCTGATTGCCGCCAGCCACAATGGTTGCTACGTCGCCGGTGCCAATGACAGCGGCGGCAAAAGCATCGGTAAGGCCTGCAAAGATCTGGCTGAGGACACAGAGAAAGTCGACTCCGCCCGCCACTGCAGCCTCTGGCATCTGCAACTGAAAGAACAGAACAGCTTTAACTGGCTGAAGTTTGCTGCCTCGTTCAGCCATAACGGCAACAGTTATATGACCCTGCCCGGTGTTTTCAATCATGGCTCCCTCGACAAAGGCACCGCCATTCTGTTGGAACACGTTCCGGCTCCGGCCCATGGCCGACTGCTGGATCTGGGCTGTGGTTCCGGGGTGATCGGACTGAGTATGAAAGCTGTCAGCCCGGCACTGGAGGTGACACTGGCCGACATCGATGCCATGGCCATCCGCAGTGCGCAGCTAAACAGCGCGCGGCTGAATCTGGCCGCCGACATTATCGCCAGTGACGGCCTGAATAATATCGACGGCCGCTTCGACTACATCTTCAGTAATCCGCCGTTTCATCAGGGTAAACAGACCGATTACGAGTTTGCCCGTCGTTTATTCAGTGAAAGCCGCCAGCATCTGACCGCCGATGGTCAGTTGTGGATTGTTGCCAACCGCCATCTGGCATACGAGGACTGGGCCGCTGAGTCATTCGCCCAGGTAGAGCTGATGGCTCAGGAGCAGGGATTTAAGCTCATATGTGCGCAGTTACCCAAATAGCGTCGGTTACCACCAGAGTCCGCCGCAATAAAACCGGGCTGGTTCTGGCCCTCTCAGCGCTGCTGCCTCTGCAGGCACTGGCGCTGCCTCAGGTCAACGGCAACACCGCCTATCCACAGGAAGTGTATTCCGCCCGCGACCTGCGCATGTACAACCCGCAGACCCTCTACGATCTGTTGCAACACCTGCCCGGTGTGACCATAGGCCAGCAGAACGGCAAAACCGAAATTCAGTTACATGGCCTCGACAGCAGCTATCTGACCATTCTGATTAATGGTCAGCCACTGCTCGGCGACCAAGCTAACAATATTCTCTCAACCCGGCAGATTCCGGCGGCCATGATCGATCACATCGAAGTCGACCGGAATCCCCGCGCGGATCTTATGCAAAGTGGCTCCGCCGGTACCATCAATGTGGTGCTGACCGATGCCTACGGTGGTGATGGCCTGCTGCTCAGCACAGGGGGACAGCCACTGAGCAGCCGGGTGGCGTTTGCCGCTCACCTGATCGATGACGAACACCCGCTGCGCCTGTTTGGGGAGCGCCGCCTGCACCGTTACGACCTGCATGGCGACACAGTGTCAGACAGCAACGGGCGCGACAGCTGGCAAAGCAATCAACGCGAGCAGAATGACAGCCTGCACCTGAGTTACAACGCGCTGATCAATGACCGCCATCCGCTCAATCTGTATCTGCTGGAACTGCGCCACGATCACCGTGAAGATGTCGATGGTGTGTACGCACTCAACCGTCCCACCAACCAGACATCACCGCAGTTCACCGATGTCAGCTCACTGCAGCGGGGCAAACGCCGTACAGAGCGGGCCGGAGGTAATCTGGTGATCAACTGGGATCATCTGTCCCTGCAGAGCAGTTTTGTCGCGGAGCAGTTTTCCCTCGACCGCACTCTGCAGCAGGAACAACCGAGCGACGCCTGGCAGCTGAGCGAACTCAACGACAGCCGTTATCAGCTGGGCACAACGCTCAGTGAGCTGCTGAACGAGCACCGCTGGTCAGCCGGTGTCAGCATCGAACAGCGCAAACGCACAGCCGCCGGCTCCGGCAGCGGTATTCTCACTACCAACAGTGACCGCAGCGGCCTGCCCTATAACTACGATGTAAAAGAGAACCGCGCCGGTGTGCACATGCTCGACCGCTGGCAGGTCACTGACAGTACCGAATTTGAAATTGGCTTCCGCATGGAGAGCCACGAAGTCAGCCTGGAAAGCTCCAGCGGAGCACAGTTATCCGGCATTGATACCAGTACCTACTGGCTGCCCTCATTTCATCTCCTGCAGCGCCTTAATCCTCAGAGCCGTGTGCGGGTGAGCATGAGTCAGAGTGTGCGCGAGCCGGAGATTTCCGATCAGGTGCCCTACGAATTCCGCCAGGGCGATCTGATCTGGCGCGGCAACGACAGCCTCGAAGCGGAACTGATCAGCAACGTCGATGTGAGCTATGAGTACAATTTCCTGCGCCAGGCATCAGCCCGTACCGACCGCAACAGCGGCATCTATCTGCGCGGTTTCCAGCGCATTATCAACCGCGCCATGTATCAGGGCATCAGCACCGAAACCTCGGCGGACAACACTCTGCTGACGGTACTGACACCGGTAAACAACGATGGCAACAGCACTCTGCGTGGTGTCGAGCTGGATCTGGAGTTCTATCCGGGCAGTCAGGATATCCGCATCGATTTTGGTGCCGGTGCCTATCATTCTGAAATGAAAACCGGCGGCCTTTTACGACGCCGCTATCAAATGCCGAATCAGCCCGACTACATGTTCCGTCTGGCGCTGACACACCAGCTTTCACCGGGCCTGCGCTACGGCGGACACTGGCGCTATCAGGGTGAAAGTAATCGCTTTATGCCCGATGCATCGGGCTATCTGGTGCAGACCAGCAGCCCTCATCAGAACCTCGATCTGTTTGTTGAATACCGCTGGAGTGGATACTGGTACAGCCTGGCGAATGTGCACCTGACACCGGGCGAAGACGACTGGCTGGAGCAGTCCGGTATCCGCCAATATCAGGATACCCGCCCACAATGGCAGCTGACCCTGATGCGTGCATTCTGAAACACAGATGCGTGCATTCTGAAGACACGGACGGAGAAAAAGACCTCTGCTACAGCTATGACAGGCTGAAAGTTGACGAGTGCCGCAGTATTTTTCTGCAGCTCACCTACCCTCTAAGCTGAATCATCCGGTCTTTACGGGAGAAACCCATGACTGCCTATATCGTATTATCCTGCCTGCTGCTCAGTGCCGCAGCCTGCCTCTGCATTTATTCATTCGTGCAGGGTAACGCCCTGCGTCCGCAGCGCCAGCCGATCAGGATTGATCAGCACCCTGAGCAGCCTCAGCGCCGGCGCTGAGACTGCGGCGCGGTGTTCGTAACAGCACCAACAGCAGTAACAGCAGGGCTGGCAGCGTCGTCAACAGCATGCCCTTCCAGCCCAGCAGCAGTACCAGACTGCCGGATGCCAGCGCGCCGAAGGCCTGACAGGCAAACACCAGCATATCGTTGATGCCCTCGACCCGACCGGCTTCCTCCGCCCGGTAACAGCGCCGCAGCAATGCCGTGCCGGCAACAAACAACAGATTCCAGCCCAGCCCCAACAGTACCAGCCCAAGCCAATAGTGTAGGAAGCTCTGATCCCACCAGGCCACAGACAGACAGGCCAGCATCACCAGCACACCGCTGAAAATCATGCGCCGGAAACCCAGCCACTGAATCAGCTGACCCGACAGCAGGGATGGCAGATACATGGCCATAATATGACTCTGGATCACCCACTTCGCATCGCTGAGCGGATAGCCCATGCCCTGCGTCATGCTCAGCGGTGTCGCGGTCATAACGTAGGCCATCACCCCATAACCACAGGCCGCAGACAGAATCGCCAGTGGTAATGCCGGTTGTTGCAGTAACTCAGACCAGCTGCGCCCGGCCTCCGCAACCTGCGCACTGACCACCACAGTTCGCGGCATAATCCAGCTGAGAATCATGGCCGCCAGCAGATAACAGACGATGAGCGCGCCAAAGGCTGCCCCCTCACCCAGCGGTGGATACCAGTCATTCAACCGGGTCAGCTCCGGGCCAAGAAACGCTGACACCAGTCCGGCCAGCAACAGTCGGGCAGCAATCAGCGGCGCCTTGCCGGCATCAGCGGCATCCATGGCAACGAAGCGGAACTGTTGCACAACCGCATTCACTCCGCCGATGCCAAGAGCAGCCAGAGTGAAGCCGGTGAACCAGTGCTGGGCAACAGACAGTGCCGCACAAAGACTGAACAGAGCGCCACTGAACATGGCCAGAATAAATAAACGGCGACGACCGAAGCGCTGCGCCAACCGGGCAGCAGGCAGTGCTGCAAAGGCAGTACCACAGATCATGGCAGCAACAGGCAGGGTGGCAAAACGGGGATCGGGGTGCAGCTGGTGACCAATCAGGCCACCAACCAGAATCAGGAGCGGCGCGGCACTCAGTGCCAGCGCCTGGGCGACCATCAGGCCGCGGACAATCAACGGCATTCAGGCCTCAGGGCATGTTGCGCGAGTAGAAAATCTCCAGCATTTCTTTGCGCAGCTTCTCTTCAACCGCCTGACGCTCCTCCGGCACCATAGACTGAACCCCCTCTCCGAACAGGTAGTTATCCAGTTCGAAATCCTTGAGCAGCATTTTGGTGTGGAAGGTATTTTCCTGATACACGTTCACGTCAATCATCTGATAGGCGTTCTGTGTATCTTCGGTCAGGTAATTCTGAATCGAATTAATGTCGTGATCAATGTAATGCTTAACACCGTCAACGTCACGGGTAAAACCACGTACACGGTAGTCTACGGTCACGATGTCAGAATCGAAGCTGTGAATCAGATAGTTCAGTGCTTTCAGTGGTGAGATCAGACCACAGGTCGACACATCAATATCCGCGCGGAAGGTCGAAATCCCACCCTGCGGGTGACTTTCCGGGTAGGTGTGCACGGTCACATGGCTCTTGTCCAGATGAGCAACCACAGCGTCATGAAGAGGACCTGGCTTTTCTTCCATCAGGTCTTCGCTGGGCAGAACTTCATGTTCAGCAATCAACATGGTCACACTGGCACCTTCCGGATCGTAATCCTGACGCGCAATGTTAAGAATGTTAGCTCCGATGATATCCACCACATCGGTCAGAATTTTCGTCAAACGATCAGCGTTATACAGCTCATCGATATAACGGATATATTCCTGACGCTCTTTTTCACTGTTGGTATAACAGATGTCATAGATATTGAAACTTAATGACTTGGTCAAATTATTGAAGCCATGAAGCCGCAACTTATTGTTCAATCGCTCATCCTCATTAGTGACCGCTGATGGCGGTCAATCAAATTCACTCACGGCATAACTGTGAGTAATTTCAACACCACCCTGTTCCAGCATAATGGACGCAGAGCAGTACTTTTCAGCTGACAATTTAACAGCCCGTTCTACCGCGGAGTCTTTCAGGTTGCGACCGGTAACACGAAAGTGCACGTGAATTTTGGTAAAAACACTCGGAACCGCGTCTGCGCGTTCGGCTTCTACGTCCGCAACGCAATCAATTACATCCAGGCGCTGTTTACGCAGAATGCTCATCACATCAAAGCTGGTACAACCGCCCAGTCCGAGCAGCAGCATTTCCATTGGACGCACGCCCATATTGCGTCCACCGTGATCTTCAGGCCCGTCCATTACCACAGAGTGACCGCTGCCCGATTCACCAAGAAACATCGCGCCGTCAACCCATTTAACTGTTGCCTTCATCATCATCCCCGCATAAAAATGGAAAGGAGGCGGAGGTTATCACAGGGAAGCCGACAGGATAAATCGTCCGTACCGAAAAAGATGGCGGAAATCGCCTAATGTTCTCTGCGCTGCGGTGGTTCACCTCAGCCTGTTAATGAGTGATAATCTAGGCTAACACAGGATTGGACGCCCGATATGAGTCTCCCCAAAATGCCGTCAAAGCATCAGCACCTTGACGACTTTTTATCTCACTGCCACAAACGCCGCTATCCGGCACGCTCTACCCTCATCTATGCCGGGGAAGAGAGCGATACCCTTTATTACCTGATAAAAGGGTCGGTAAGCGTCATTATCGAAGATGACGATGGCCGTGAAATGGTTATGGCGTACCTCAACGAAGGTGATTTCTTCGGTGAAATGGGCCTATTCGATGAAGAACAACAGGAACGCACCGCCTGGGTTAAAGCCAAAACAGAATGTGAAGTTGCCGAGATCAGCTACACCAAGTTCCGTGAACTGGTGGAGCAGGATGCCAAGCTCATGTTCTATATCTTCCGTCAGATGGCCAATCGCCTGAGCCGCACCACGCGCAAAGCGGGCGATCTGGCATTCCTCGATGTTACCGGTCGTGTCGCCCGTACTCTGCTGGACCTCAGCAAAGAGCCGGATGCCATGACACATCCGGATGGCATGCAGATCAAAATTACCCGCCAGGAAATTGGCCGTATCGTCGGTTGTTCACGGGAAATGGTTGGTCGCGTGCTGAAAGACCTGGAAGAAAAAGGCCTGGTGTCCGTGAAAGGTAAAACCATGGTCGTTTTCGGCGCCCGCCGCCCGGCACCTCCCCGCCGCACAGAATAATCTGAGGATATAACGCTGGAGTGATCTAAACTGATAGTGCTCCGCGTACACTGCCGGGGCGCTGTCGAGATTATAAAGATACGGAGCCGCCCGACATGGCCGATGATATGCTGTTCGCCGACGACGATGTGTTTTCTGATTCCCCCGCAGTCCCCGCCAGTCATAACGTCTGGCGCGTTCTGATCGCCGATGATGAGCCGGATGTTCATCGCATCACCCGCATGGTTCTCTCCGGCTTCCAGTTTGATGGTCGCCGCCTGGAACTGCTCAGTGCCTACAGTGGTGAAGAAACCCGCCAGATCATGGCCGCCAATCACGATATCGCAATGATCCTGCTGGACGTGGTGATGGAAGATGATCACGCCGGACTGGAAGTATCCCGTTACATTCGTGAAGAACTGAACAATCGCTATACCCGTATTGTGCTGCGCACCGGTCAGCCTGGTCAGGCACCGGAGCATGAAGTCATCCGTACTTACGATATCAATGACTACAAAGACAAAACGGAACTGACCACCACCAAACTGAACACACTAATGTACGCCACGCTGCGCAGCTACCGCGACATCTGTACCCTGAACGAACACCGCCGCGGGCTGGAACGGGTGATTATGGCCTCCGCCAAAGTCTTCAGTACCGGTGCTATTGGCCAGTTTGCTTCTGCTGTTTTGTCTCAGGTAACGAATCTGCTCGGACTGGAAGAAAGCGCGCTGTATTGCTCCAGCACTAACCGTACTGATGCCCTGCTTGGTGGCAACCGTTTCCGCGTACTGGCAGCCACCGGTGAAATGCAGCAGCTCAGTGATGAAGAAAATTTCGACAATATTCCGGAGCATGTCCGTGAAGGTTTTGAACTGGCCATGCAGGAACGCAAAAGCCAGTATCTGGCTAACCACTACATTGGCTATTTTGCTTCCGAGCGTGGCAGTGAAAGCCTGCTGTTCGTGACCTATCAGAAAGAACCTTCCGATCTCGACAAACAGCTGCTGGAAATTTACGCCACCAACGTCGCTATCACCTATGAAAACCTGCTGATGCGCGAAGAGATCATCGAGACTCAGCGCGAGCTGGTGTACATGCTTGGCGAAGCCGTAGAACAACGCTCCCGGGAAACCGGCGCCCACGTAAAACGTGTGGCTCAGATCTCCCGCCTGCTGGCGATCAAATGCGGCCTGTCAGAACGCGAAGCCGAACTGATCAAACTGGCCGCGCCTCTGCACGATGTCGGTAAGATCGCCATTCCGGATCATATTCTGAATAAACCGGGCAAACACGACGCCAGCGAATGGAGCGTGATGCAGGAGCATGCCCAGATTGGTTCCGATATTCTCAGTAAATCAGACCGGCGGATTCTGCAGCTGGCGTCCATTATTGCCGCCCAGCATCACGAACGCTGGGATGGCAGCGGTTATCCCCGTGGCCTGAAAGGTGAACAGATTCATATTGCCGGGCGCATCACTGCGCTGGCAGATGTGTTTGATGCGCTGGGCAGTAAGCGCTGCTACAAAGAACCCTGGCCGGACGATGAGATTATCAATCTGATCGAAAAAGAGTCCGGCAAACAGTTTGATCCTCAGCTGGTTACTCTGATGATGGATAATATGGACGAAATTCTGCAGATCCGCGTTAACCATCCGGACTGACATGCCAGATGACAGGCACAAAAAAGCAGGCTTAAAGCCTGCTTTTTTGTGCTCGTCTGCTGAACCTCTGATGTCAGAAGAAGAGTTTATGCAGCTCTTCGCCCGGGTTTTCCGCGCGCATAAAGGCTTCGCCCACCAGGAACGCATTAATATTGCGCTCACGCATAACGGCAACGTCATCCGGAGTAAGAATACCGCTTTCCGTTACCAGCAGTTTATCCGCCGGAACCTGCTGCTGCAGACTAAATGTGGTTTCCAGTGTCAGCTCGAAGGTGTGCAGATTACGGTTATTGATACCCAATAACGGCGTATTCAGTGTCAGAGCAGTGTGCAGCTCTTCTTCGTTATGCACTTCTACCAGCACATCCATACCGCATTCATGAGCAATACCTTCCAGATCCTGCAGCTGCATTTTGCTCAGCGCAGCGACGATCAGCAGGACGCAGTCAGCGTTAATCGTACGGGCTTCGTAAATCTGATAAGGATCAACGAGGAAATCCTTGCGGATAACCGGCAGGGAACAGGCAGCACGGGCCGCTTTTAAATAGTCTTCATGCCCCTGAAAATAATCACGGTCAGTCAGAACCGACAGACAGGCCGCCCCGCCCTCTTCATAAGACTCTGCAATTTCCTGCGGCACAAAGTGCTCACGCAGAACGCCTTTGGATGGTGACGCTTTTTTTACTTCAGCAATAACCGCAGGCTTTCCCGCTTCGACCTTGGCCAGCATCGCATTGTAAAAACCCCGCAGCTCAGCCGGATCGCAATCCAGCGCCTGGGCTTTTATCTCTGCCAATGGCAGAGTCTTGCTGCGCAGAGCGACTTCTTCCGCTTTGGTGGCCAGAATCTTTTTCAGAATGGTTGGAGTATTCATCAGTTTGCTTCGTCTTCCGCCAGAAAGCGTGAAAAGCTCACCAGCTCATTGAGTTTTTCCAGCGCCAGTCCGGAGTAAATTGCGTCCTGCGCCATATCAACACCCTGTTTCATATTGCTGGCCAGACCGGCAACATAGATCGCGGCACCGGCATTCAGTGCCAGCATATCAGCCGCTTTGATACCGGCAGTCGTTTCGCGCTTACCTAACGCATCTTTAATCAGCGCCAGACTTTCCTGAGAATCGGCAACATCCAGTCCGGACAGAACCTGTGACTGAATACCGAAATCCTCTGGCTTCATTTCGTATTCTTTCAGTTCACCATTTTTTAATTCACAGGCATAGGTGGTGGTCGCCAGACTGATTTCGTCCAGTCCATCCTGAGAATTCACCACCAGAATATGGCCGGCTCCCATGCGCTGCAGCACTTCAGCCACCGGACGCACCAGGGCCTTACTGAACACACCAATAACCTGATTGGCTACACCCGCCGGGTTGGTCATAGGTCCGAGAATATTAAAGATGGTACGCATACCCAGCGATTTACGCGGGCCAATAGCATGCTTCATGGCACTGTGATGCGATGGCGCAAACATAAAGCCAACGCCCAGTTCATCGATGCAGCGGGCAACCTGTTCTGAGTTCAGATTCAGATTAACGCCAGCCGCTTCCAATAAATCAGCGCTGCCGGATTTGGACGACACACCACGGTTGCCATGTTTCGCCACGGTTCCGCCTGCAGCCGCAACGATAAAAGAGGATGCGGTGGAAACGTTAAATAAATTGGCGCCATCACCACCGGTACCAACGATATCTACAGCGTGTTCCGCTTTGATTTTTACGCCGGTTGCCAGCTCACGCATCACAGTGACAGCACCGACAATTTCGTCGATGCTTTCACTCTTCATACGCAAACCCACCAGAAAACCACCCACCTGAGCATCATCGCACTCACCGGTCATAATCTGGCGCATCACATCAATCATTTCTTCAGTGGATAAATCCTGGCGCTCAACGACGCGGGCCAGTGCGGTTTTGATATCCATTATTTATCCCCTTTGTTCTGTTCCAGAAAATTTCTCAGCAGATCGTGACCGTGTTCGGTCAGGATAGATTCCGGGTGAAACTGCACGCCCTCGATCGCTAATTCCTTATGACGCACGCCCATAATTTCTTCCATGCTGCCGTCTTCATTTTCCGTCCATGCGGTAATTTCCAGACAGTCAGGGATGGTGTTTTTATCAATCACCAGGGAATGATAACGAGTGGCGTTGTAAGGGTTGTTCAGACCTGCGAAGACACCGGTATTGTTATGATGCACCGGAGAAATTTTCCCGTGCATCACCTGGCCGGCGCGAACGATATCGCCACCGAAAACCTGACCAATACTCTGGTGTCCCAGACAGATCCCCAGAATCGGTAATTTACCAGCGAAGTAGCGGATGGCTTCCATCGAGATACCCGCCTCATTAGGCGTGCAAGGTCCCGGGGAAACCACCAGCTGATCCGGGTTCATCGCTTCAATTTCAGCGACGGTAATTTCGTCGTTACGGAAGACTCTGACATCAGCGCCCAGTTCGGCAAAATACTGCACGACGTTGTAGGTAAATGAATCGTAATTGTCGATCATGACTAACATTGCTGACTCCTGCGGCGTTACGCCTGAATGTGTGGTTATTGGTCCAGTCCGGCTTCCGCCATGGCAACCGCGCGGAACATAGCGCGGCCTTTATTCATGGTTTCTTTCCATTCCAGCCGCGGTACAGAATCCGCAACCACCCCGGCGCCAGCCTGAATATTCAGCTTGCCGTCTTTAATCACTGCGGTACGGATGGCAATGGCCATATCCATATTGCCGCTCCAGCTCAGGTAGCCCACCGCACCGCCATAAACGCCGCGCTTGGTAGACTCCACTTCATCAATAATTTCCATGGCGCGGATTTTCGGTGCGCCACTCAAAGTACCGGCCGGATGCGCTGCACGCAGCACGTCCATGGCGCCGATACCGTCTTTTACTTTGCCTTTCACGTTGGACACGATGTGCATCACGTGGCTGTAGCGTTCAATGACCATCTGATCGGTCACTTCCACTTCACCGGTTTTCGCCACGCGGCCAACATCGTTACGGCCAAGGTCGATCAGCATAACGTGTTCAGCGATTTCTTTCGGATCCGACAGCAGTTCCTGCTCCAGTGCCAGATCTTCTTCTTCGGTGGCACCGCGCACGCGGGTACCGGCAATCGGCCGTACGGTTACTTCACCATCTTCAAGACGGGCAAGAATTTCCGGTGAAGAACCCACAACGTGGAAGTCACCAAGATTCATGCAGTACATATAAGGCGATGGGTTCAGCGTACGCAGCGCACGGTAAATATTCACCGGATCGCCACCATAAGGTACCGTCAGGCGCTGCGATGGAACGCATTGCATGATGTCACCGGCGAAGATGTACTGACGGATGCGTTCAACCGCGTCCATAAATTCCTGCTCACCAAAGGAAGAGCGGAAATCAGCTTCGGTGACTTCAGCAGGTGCTTCAACCGGCTTACCGATCGGGCCTGTGTATGGTTCACGCAGCTGCTGACGCAATTCATGAATACGCTGTTCAGCTTTTTCATGGGCGTTATCTTCCGCCGGGTCTGCCAGCACAATTAAGTGCAGCTTGCCGCTGAGGTTGTCGAATACCACGACTTCCTCAGACACCATCAACAGAATATCCGGGGTGCCCAGCTCGTCCTTCGGACAGGAATTTTTCAGGCGCGGCTCAATGTAGCGCACGGTGTCGTAACCAAAATAACCGACCAGACCACCATCAAACTTCGGCAGGCCATCAACATTGGCCACACGGAAACGCTGCTGGAACTCACTGACAAACGCCAGTGGATCTTCCACGCTGTGCTGTTCAACGATGTCGCCGTCACGGGTGAGCGTGATGTCATGGCCACTGATGGTCAGAATTTCCCGGCATGGCAGACCGATCATGGAGTAACGGCCCCACTTCTCGCCGCCCTGCACCGATTCCAGCAGATAGCTGTATGGCGCATTCGCCAGCTTGAGAAAAGTGGTCAGAGGAGTATCAAGGTCAGCCAGCACTTCGCGGGCCACGGGGATGCGGTTAAAGCCCTGTTCAGCCAGAGCAGCAAATTGTTGCGGAGTCATAATTACCTTCAGATTGTTAAGCGCGATAGATAGCCTGAGCGGCCGGTCAGAGATTGAACAGCGCTTAACACCATCGACAGGTCAGGTTCTGACCCTTTTGCAGGGGGCGGTTATATTGGAAAAACACCGCAGGCTCCGTTAATTACAGGATTTAGAGATAGGCAGAACTATAACGGTATGCAGGTTGAGCGGCAAGACAGAGGACCTGTCTTTCCACGCATACAGCCCTATTCTGAGCGCCAGTCGAGGCAAGGCCAGTGACGTTCGAGTGCCACCGAGCGCAATTCGTCGCTGGGATTAAGAACAACCGGCTGTTTGACCGCTTCCAGTAACGGAATATCCGCATGGCTGTCTGAATAGAAAGCGGCGTCTTCAAACGACCAGCCGCGGCGGGTCAGAAACTGGCGCGCCAGATCGACTTTACCGGCGCCATAGCACATAGGCTTTTCCAGACCGACGATACGGTTATTTTCCGTACTCAGCCGGTTACTGATGACATTATTGATGCCCAGCGCATTACCGTATGCCCTGGCCACGACATCATCCGCGCCGGTGATCATCACCAGCTCCGCCCCCTTGCGTCGGTAGGCAAATAAAAGAGAGGCTGCCTGTGGATAAATATGCAGCTGGCCGCGCTCAGTAAAAAAGCGCTCAACATGAATCTGATACTCTTCCAGGGTCATGCCGCGGGTGCGGGTACGGTAGTAATTCGACAGGCGGCCGTGAGTCACACGGCCCTTTTTGTATGCGCGGTAGAGCGAGGCCAGCGCCAGCATGGCCTCGACGACGGCCCAGCGCTCACGCTTTACCCGCCAGCGAATCCAGAGACTGTTAGCGTCTTTATTTATCAGGGAGTCATCGAGGTCAAAAAATACGACGGGAACATCGTAAACCCGCATTCTGCGTCCGCCAGTCTGGTCCATGTCAGGTCGGTCAGAATATCACAGTGACGGTATAAGCCCCATATCACATGGAGTCATCAAAGCGCATGGCCGCCAAACGCCAGTAGGTCAGGGTTGCCGGGGTGATTTTGCCTTCGCAGCGCAAAGCCAGTACCTGCAATCCCTGCCACAGCGCGTGCGCCTGCGTATCCAGCCCCATCAGCTTCAGCGATGCCAGCATGCGACTGATGCGCCGGAAATTGTGGTTCTCTGGCACCAGCCAGTGACGGTCACAGATGTCTGTTGGTAACACCAGTTCAAATCCCTGGGGGGATTCACGCATCACCATGCCAAGAAACGTCAACATACGCTGCAAAGCCTGATGCATGCGCGACTGCAGCTCGGCGTTATGGCGAAAGTCCGCAATGACCTCATCCGTGACGACCGGCGCTTCCGGGTTGTAGGGACTGGGTTCGTGCAGCGGAAACAGCCACTGAATGTAATCGTGGCAGATTTCCAGCTCAGTATCCGGAAAAGCGAGAATACTGTTAAAGCTGCGCCCCCTGTGGTCTGTGCCCTGGCCGCTGTAGAAGGCTGTAAGAGGATGCATAGAATAAGCCCATCCGTTGGTTTCGATCAGAAAAACCCCCGAACCAAACACCTTTTTCCGGGGTCATATTCAGCATAGCAGGCAGGCAGATTCCAGTGAGGATTTGTCACCTAAAAGCCCTGACAATTTTTGACCTGGATCGATTGAAGTTTTGTTTTACTGTTGTAATCTGAAATGACCAACCCGTTCACCGGAAACTGTTCCGGTGAAATATCAACCAGGGGCCTGATGCCACTGCAGGTATAAGTGGCAAGGACTCTTTGGACTCTTAAGGAGACGCTATGAAAGGTTTGGAAATCAGCTTCCGCGACATCAGTCACTCCGATGCTATCGAACAGCACATCCGTGACAAAGCCGGCAAATTGACCTCGACTTTCGATGAAATCACCGGAGTCAGGGCCGTTGTCGCCATGCCGCACAACCACAGCTATAAAGGTAAGCTGGCCCACGTATCCCTGGAGATCGGTCTGCCCGGGCAAACCGTTGCCATCACCCGTGACAACCACGACAATCCGGAACATGAAGACATGTATCTGGCCGTCACCGATGCCTTCGACAAAGCCCTGCGCAAAGTCCGCCAGATCCACAACAAGCGTATTGATAAGAGTCGCCGGGCCGGCAACAGTGCCGTGTCATAAGACTTAACTGCAATAAAAAAGGGCCTTGAGGCCCTTTTTTATTGCTCTGCAAAATTGTCCTGCAAAACACCCATACCAGCCGTCAGAGTTTACCCATCAGCAGCACCTGCAGCAGTCCGGGTCTGACCAGGCTGGCATACAGCTGGCCCATCTCCCGGGCATCCACAGGAAACCCTTCCCGTACCCAGCGTACGATCACCGCAAAGGATGCGCCGGCGATAAAGTCGACCACATAATTCATCCGTGCAGACTCTTTTACCGACAGGTTATGGGCACTGATATAACGCTCCATAATACGCGCCACATAACGCTTGAATTCGTTCAGCACCAAAGCTTCGACATCGTTGCCAACCAGCAGCTGCGCCAGCCCTGCATTGTCTGACCACTGGCGGAACATAATCTCTGCAATCACCGGGTCGGCCTGAGTTGAGCGCACCAGATAGTCTTCAACCTGCTCATAAAATTTTATGAACATGCTCTCGATGTACCCTTTCAGCAGATCATCTTTGGAGTGGTAATGCAGGTAGAAGGTCGGCCGGGCTACGCCGGAACGCTCACAGATGTTGGCCACGGAAATTTTGCTGTATGCCGTTTCCGACATCAGCTGCAGCAGGGTTTCCATCAGCAGGCGGCGTGATCGTTCGACACGCTTATCAAGATCCTGGGGCATAACTGTCAGGCTGCCATTCAGAAGCAGCAGGTCCTTTTTTGTTTTTATTATTTCAGAAGCATCACACAAAGCCTTTTGGACATACGTCTACCAGACTGAACGGCCGTCAAGCCTGCAGAACCAGAAAAGGCCATAAAAAAACCGCCCGAAGGCGGTTTTTATCGATGCGAAAAGCCTCAGGCAGTTTCGAACATCTCGTCGTCCAGCTCATACAGAGGATCCGCACCGCCTTTCACAGCAGCACTCATACCAATGTAACGAGGCAGCAGACGCTTCATGTAGAAACGCGCAGTGCCCACTTTAGCTTTGTAGAAGCCAGATGTGTCATCAGCATGAGTCAGAGCAACGACCGCCATCTTCGCCCACATGTAAGCCAGAGCGGTGTAGCCGAATACCATCAGGTACTCAACCGATGCCGCGCCAACTTCATTGGCGTTGGAGGCAGACTGATCCATCACCCACTGAGTCAGGTCGTTCAGATTCTCGACAGCGGCTTTCAGCGGCTCGATAAACTCTGCAGCCGCTTCGTTACCGGCATGCTCAGCGATAAAGTCATTCATATCGGCTTCGAACAGCTTGTAGAACGCGCCGTTGTTAGCAACCACTTTACGACCGATCAGGTCGAGGGCCTGAATACCGTTGGTGCCTTCGTAGATCTGAGTGATACGGATATCACGCACATACTGCTCCTGGCCCCATTCACGGATAAAGCCGTGACCACCAAATACCTGCTGACAGGCAACGGCAGATTCCAGCGCGTTATCCGTCAGGAAGGCTTTGGCAACCGGTGTCAGCAGCGCCAGCATAGCGTCAGCGTGCTTTTTCTCATCTTCATTGTCAGAGAACTTGGCGATATCCAGCCACTTGGCAACGTAAGTCGAGAATGCACGGCCACCTTCAGTGAAAGCACGGGAGGTCAGCAGCATACGACGCACGTCCGGATGAACAATGATCGGATCAGCCGCTTTATCTTTTGCCACAGCACCGGTCGGTGCACGGCTCTGGATACGGTCACGGGCGTATTCAACAGCGTTCTGGTAGGAGGCTTCTGCCGCACCAATACCCTGAATACCCACACCCAGACGCTCGTAGTTCATCATGGTGAACATACAGGCCAGACCTTTGTTTTCTTCACCGACCAGCCAGCCTTTGGCGCCGTCGAAGTTCATCACACAGGTAGCAGAACCTTTAATACCCATTTTGTGTTCAATAGACCCACAACCCATGGCATTACGCTCCCCCAGAGAACCATCTTCGTTCACCATGAACTTAGGCACCAGGAACAGGGAAATACCTTTAGGACCCGCCGGTGCATCCGGCAGCTTGGCCAGCACCAGGTGGATAATGTTTTCCGCCATGTCGTGCTCACCCCAGGTAATAAAGATCTTTGTACCTGTGATGTTGTAAGAACCGTCCGCCTGTGGCTCCGCCTTGGTACGGATAATACCCAGGTCAGTACCGGCGTGAGGCTCGGTCAGATCCATGGCACCGGCCCACTGGCCGCTGTACATGTTCGGCAGATATTTTTCTTTCAGCTCGTCAGAACCGTGAGCATTCAGCGACAGACAGGCACCGGCGGTCAGCATTGGCGCCAGACCGAAAGACATGTTGGCGCCCTGAATCATCTCTTCAACCTGACCAACCAGAGTTTTCGGCATACCCATGCCACCGAAATCCGGGTTACCACCCAGACCATTCAGGCCTGCGTCGCAGTAGGTCTGGTAGGCATCTTTGAAACCAGGAGCGGCAGTAACTTCACCGTCTTTCCAGGTAGAGCCCACTTCATCACCTTCACGGTTGATCGGCGCCAGAACCTGGCTGGCGATCTTACCGCATTCTTCCAGAATGGCTTCTGCGGTTTCTACGTCCACTGCACCTTCCAGACCGGCAAGTGAGGACCAGAGTTTGTCTGCTTCAAACACTTCATTCAGCACGAAACGCATGTCGCGCAGTGGGGCTTTATATTCTGCCATGTTTCAACCTCATGTTTATCCGGGATTAGAGCTACCCGTTTTCATTATCATGTCCATCGGAGACAGGAAACGCGGCTATTTTAACCATTCAGGCCAGATTTCCCAGTCCGACATAAGTAAAAACCGCGCATTAACGCGGTTTTTACTTAGCAGCATAAATGCAAAACAGGACTCAGAATCAGAACGCGAAGTGTTCTTCCGCCAGATCCATCACTGTATCTGCACCGGCAACCATAGAGATTGCGTGGCCTTTGGCGCGTGGCAGAATACGGGCAAAGTAGAACTTCGCAGTGGTCAGCTTGGCTTTGTAGTAATCTTCTTCAGACGTACCGGCAGCCAGTGCGTCCTGAGCAACCTTAGCCATACGGGCCCACAGGAAAGCCAGGGTTACGTAACCTGAATACATCAGGTAATCAACGGATGCTGAGCCCACTTCGTCACGGTTCTTCATCGCGTTCATACCGATCTTCATGGTCAGATCGCCCCACTCTTTGTTGTACTCAGCCAGTGATGCCACCAGCGGAGCCAGAGTTTCGTTGCCTTCTTCTGCCTGACAGAACTTGTGAACCATCTTGGTGAAGTTACGCAGGGAAGCACCCTGAGTCATCAGTACTTTACGGCCCAGCAGGTCGAGAGCCTGAATACCGGTAGTACCTTCATAGATACAGGCAATCTTGGTATCACGTACCAGCTGCTCCATACCCCACTCAGCGATAAAGCCGTGACCACCGAATACCTGAACACCCAGGTTCGTGGCTTCGTAACCAACTTCAGTCAGGAAGGCTTTCGCGATTGGCGTCAGGAAGCCCAGCAGCTCATCAGCGGCTTTGCGTGCTTCTTCGTCTTCCGATGCTTTCACGATGTCGTTCTGCTGTGCAGCCAGGTAAACCAGCGCACGACCACCTTCAGCGAAGGCTTTCTGAGTCAGCAGCATACGGCGAACGTCAGGGTGAACGATGATCGGGTCAGCGGCTTTTTCAGGCGCTTTAGGACCGGTCAGGGAACGCATGGCCAGACGGTCTTTAGCGTACGCCAGAGCACCCTGGAAAGACGCTTCAGCAGCAGTCGCACCCTGCAGAGCAGTACCGATACGGGCAGTGTTCATAAAGGTGAACATGCAGTTCAGACCTTTGTTCTCAGGTCCGATCAGCCAGCCTTTGGCACCGTCGAAGTTCATCACACAGGTCGCGTTACCGTGAATACCCATTTTGTGTTCGATAGAACCACAGGTCACAGCGTTACGCTCACCGACGGAACCGTCTTCGTTTGGCAGCATTTTAGGAACGATAAACAGGGAGATACCCTTAGTACCTTCCGGTGCACCTGGCAGACGCGCCAGAACGATGTGCACAATATTTTCTGCCATGTCGTGTTCACCGGCAGAGATAAAGATTTTGGTACCGGAGATCGCGTAAGAACCGTCAGCGTTAGCTTCTGCTTTGGTTTTCAGGATACCCAGGTCAGAACCACAGTGTGGTTCAGTCAGACACATAGTGCCGGTCCACTCACCGGAAACCAGTTTGGTCAGGTAAGTGTCTTTCTGTTCTTCAGTACCGTGCTGATGGATGGTATTCATCGCGCCATGAGACAGACCCGGGTACATACCCCAGGACCAGTTAGCAGTACCAACCATCTCAGATACCACAGTACCCAGAGACTCAGGCAGGCCCTGACCACCGTGCGCTTCATCATGCGCCAGTGATGGCCAGCCACCTTCAACAAATTTGGCGTACGCTTCTTTGAAGCCGGTCGGAGTGGTCACGGAACCGTCTTCATGGCGGGTACAGCCTTCAGTATCACCAACGCGCTGCAGAGGGGCCAGTTCCTGTTCACAGAACTTAGCGCCTTCGGCGACGATCGCATCGATCATTTCTGGAGTTGCTACTTCAGCATAAGCCGGGATGCTGGCGTAATGGCCTGGCATATCCAGCAGTTCGTCCATTACGAACTTAATTTCACGCAGGGGAGCCTTGTACTCTGGCATAAGAACGACCTCGTTGCCTATTATGTTCTTGCAGCGTTGGCTGCTGTTAGTTATGGCAGTTTGATCAACATGGATTCAAACAAGTGTTTGAAACATACGTTCGCCACATGAAGTTGTCAAGCCTGTGCAGCGATGATCAGCCATTTATATTGCACATGAATCACAGAATAGTTGCGTTACAGGCATAAAAAAACCGGCGCACGGCCGGTTTATGGAGTTATTAACAAAACACTGAGTTGATCAGATCACATCATCCAGTATCTGACCGGCTGAGACCGGTTGCGGCATGCTGATCTGCAGCAGAACTTCATTGATGCGTTGCATGCGTGCATTGTATTCCGCATTGCGCTCCGCGGCCGAGACCGCCTGCTCTTCAGACTCTTTCTCTTTGGCCTCTTCCTGCGCGGCTTTGGCTTCTGCCAGAGCTACGGCAGTTTCCGCCTGCTGCTCTTCCACGCGGCTCATTTCCGCATCGCGGCGCTGCATCTGTTGTTGTGAAATCTCATTCAGAGCCTGGGCTGCCTTCTGCGCTGCCTGGGCCGCAACCTGACGGTCCTGGGCGGATGGCTCAGCCGGTGCCAGAGCAGCGCGCTGAATCTGTTCCATCTTATCCAGCGTGGCCTGCGGGTCGTCACTGACTTTGCTGACATCAACACTCACTTCACCACCGACGGCATAAAGCACACCGTCCGGCCCGGTTTCATAACTGAAACTGGCTGAACCGGCATGCACGCCACCAGAAGCTGAATGCGCCTGCTCATGGACCCGGACTTCCTGATCCCGCTGCTTCAGACTACGTATCTCTTCCAGCTCACGCTCTTCCTGCGCCCGTTTTACGAATTCGTTTTCCTGCTCAACGGGCTGAGCATCTTCAGTTTTACTGGCTGCTGGAGCTGAATCCTGCTGCGAAGAGAGGGAGGAAGGTGATGACTTCTGATACAGACGGGTTTCCGACTCTGGATTACGCAGCGTCGGATTGCCACTGCGGGCTGACAAAGTCACATCATCAACGGCCGCCAGTACCGAAGCAGGAGGTGTTTCAGGTTTTGCCGACAACAGCCCAGCCGCCGCACCGGATTGCACCGGTGCGGAACTGACCGCAACTGTTGTGACTGGAGAAACCTGCATTCATCACCTCTCTGACCCGTGCGCTTACGCGCTGGTATCAATCAGACTGCCGATCTGGCGATCCGCAGCTTCAATTACTTTCGCGCCGGCTGACACAGCAACTTCGCCCTGCTTCAGCTCGGTCAGTGCTTTTTCTGTTTTACCCACGCCTTCCACCGGGCGCGCCGTGGTGGCGTCGACCACATCCTGTGCCGCACGGTTAACCTGATCCACCCCCTGCGTGACAGCAGTGGCGGCGGTAGTGAAAGCTGAGCCTGTCGTTGAACCGATATTCATGTCATTTGCCCTCGTGTTATCCATCGGTGGCTATTGACTATAATTTAACCAATTAAAAACCCGCCTTCCAGCATGGCTATCAGGCCTGATAGACCGATTTGCTATAACTGTCGAGCTGCTGCGTCATAAAATAACACTTGTTCAATTTTTTGTTCCGGATCAGCAGAATCTGCGCCGGAATCCTGTCGCCAACCTGTTTTTCCTGCGCGGCTGCTCTGGAAATCCTGCTGAACTTTCTTCTGCTGACCCCTCTCCTGCTGACACACCTCCTGATTAATACCCAGTTTGGCCAGCAACTGCTGATCCTGTTTAACCTGAGGGTTTGGTGTAGTCAGCAGACACTCGCCATAAAAGATGGAATTCGCCCCGGCCAAAAAGCACATCGCCTGCATTTCTTCACTCATCTGCTCTCGCCCGGCACTGAGGCGTATATGGGAAGCCGGCATCAGAATGCGCGCCACGGCAATGGTGCGTACAAACTCAGTCCAGTCCAGATCATCGACATCAGCCAGTGGCGTTCCCGCAGTTTTGACCAGCTGATTAACCGGCACCGATTCCGGGTGCACCGGCAGATTGGCTAGCTGCTGTAACAGACCCGCACGGTCCTGACTGCTCTCGCCCATGCCGACAATACCGCCGGAGCAGACCTTCATTCCGGCTTCACGCACATTGGCCAGAGTTTCCAGACGGTCGGTGTAGCTGCGGGTTGTGATGATCTCGCCGTAATATTCCGGTGAGGTGTCGAGATTGTGGTTGTAATAATCCAGCCCGGCGGCTGCCAGTTGCCGGGACTTTTCCGCATCCAGCATGCCCAGAGTCATGCAGGTTTCCAGCCCCATAGCTTTGACACCTTCAACCATGGCCAGAACATAGGGCATATCCCGTTCGTGAGGCGAACGCCAGGCGGCCCCCATACAAAAACGCTCAGCGCCAGCCGCTTTGGCTGCCTTTGCTTTCTCAAGAACGGCTTCAACTTCCATCAGTTTCTGCTTTTCCAGCCCGGTATCGTAGTGCGCACTCTGCGGGCAATAGGTGCAGTCTTCCGGACAGGCGCCGGTCTTAATCGACAACAGCGTGCTGACTTGCACCCGACTGGCATCAAAATACTGCCGATGTACGCATTGGGCTTCAAACAGCAGATCATTGAACGGCTTCGCCAGCAGGGCCTGAATCTCAGCGGCAGACCAGTCATGGCGCAAACTGTTGGAAGATGCAGTGGAAATATCAGCGGGATGACTCATGTTCCTGCTCCATGGAGGGTTTTATGATGGGCAGGTGATCATAGGGAAACGGTCATAACCGTCAAACATAATGAAAAATATGGTTTACAGCGTATTAAAAGGCGTACGGCAGTCAACCGGACTGACATCGGGCACCTGCGAACTCTGCCTGCAACAGGCGGATGCATCTGGCTTTCTCTGTGCTCCCTGCCACCAGCAACTCTCCGTCAGCCATAACGCCTGCAGCCAATGCGCCGAGCCTATGTCAGAGCCGGGCCGTTGTGCCCGTTGCCAACAGACGCCACCAGCCTTTGATTACGCTTACAGCAGCTATCTGTATCAGCCGCCAATGTCTTCATGGTTACTGGCAGCAAAGGATAAAACCCACTTGCAGTGGCTGCTGCGCCTTGGCTGGCTGATGCGGCAAAAGCCACCTCATACGATGGATCAGGTGGATGGCCTGATTTTTATGCCGTCCGCACGGAAGCGCCGGCTTGTGCGCGGCTACAATCCGGCACAGCTGCTGGCCCTGCCTGTTGCCCGGCAATACCGTTTACCTCTGTACGAAGATGCCCTGAAGAAAACATCGGTCGCTGATCAGCGCGGGCTGTCTGCCTCTCAGCGTCGTCATAACCAGAAACGAAGTTTTATCAGTGGGCAGAGAACCTTCGACGGCGAACATCTGTTAATTATCGACGATGTGATTACCACGGGCGCCACAGCCGACGCTGCGGCGCGCCTGTTGAAGCAGCAGGGAGCCGGCATTGTCGGTGTCTGGTCCCTGTGCCGCACGCCGGCAAAATCACAGAGCAATAACAAATAACTCTGTCATAATGCGCGCAGCTAACGCGGAGGCTGCTTATGACTTCATCACACCCCTATTCGGAATTAACCCAGGAACGCGTCATGGATGCCACAGAGTCACTGGGTTATCTGTGCGATGCGCGGGTATTTCCGCTGAACAGCTATGAAAACCGCGTATATCAGATCGGCATCGAAGACGAGCAGCCGCTGATCGGCAAGTTTTATCGTCCGGCACGCTGGAGCAGGGAGCAGATTCAGGAAGAGCATGATTTTCTGCTGGAATTACAGGCCGATGAATTACCGGTCGTTGCCCCCATCGTTAAGGATGGTCAGTCATTGTTTCTGGACGATCCGTTTTATTTTGCCCTTTTCCCACGACGTGGTGGCCAGGCCCCGGAGCTGGCAAACGATGACGATCTCGAACTGATCGGTCGCTGGCTTGGCCGCCTGCATCAGACCGGCAGCAGAAAACAGTTTGCACACAGACCGCAAATTCAGGGCAGCGATGATCTCATCAAAGCCAGCGAACAGGTTCTGAGCAGCGGCCTGATGCCGGAAGATTACCGCCATAATTACCGCACCATCAGTGATGCGCTGATTAAACTCTGTGAAAATCTCTATCGACCACAGGCGATAAACACACTGCGAATTCACGGTGATTTACACACCGGCAACCTGTTGTTGCGCGACGATATTTTATACATGGTCGACTTCGATGACTGCCTGCAGGGACCTGCCATGCAAGACATCTGGATGCTGCTCAGCGGCACAGAGCAGGAACAACGGCAGCAATTACTGGTCATTAAAGAAGGTTACGAAATGTTCAGGCCATTCCCGACACAGGAACTGGCTCTGATAGAAACACTACGCACGATCCGGGTAATGAAATATGCAGCCTGGCTCTGTAACCGCTGGAGCGACCCGGCTTTTCCTCAGGCATTCCCCTGGTTCACCGGTCACCGCTTCTGGTCAGAGCATGTCAATGCGTTGCAGGAGCAGCTTGCTGCACTACAGGAAGCGCCCATTGAATTACCCATTTTTTAACAGGAGAGAACATGAAACACGTAAATAAGTATCTGACATCACTGGCCCTGACGGCAGGTTTTGTATCTGCACCCGTTATGGCTGAAGGCCTTGATGCGAAAAACCTGTATGTAGGTGGTGGTATTTCTGAAAACGTTGTCGACTCCCCCTTTGGCGGCGGCAGCGACGATGCGTTTGGTTACACCCTGTTCGCCGGTTACGAATTCCAGAACAGTTATCCACTGGTGAAAACATCCGCTGAAATTGGTTACAGCGACACCGACGATTTTGATCGCGTGGATGATGACATTAATGGTCTGTGGGTAGCTGGCGTGATTGAAAAAGATCTGCCGGAAATTAACGACAAGTTCTTTGTAATTGGCCGTGCCGGTCTCGATTTTGGTGATGATGACGGTCTGCTGCTGGGTGCCGGTGCAGGGTTTCACCTGACGCCAAAACTGGATCTGCGTGGTGAGTACATCGCCAAAGACTCGTCGTCCGTCTATCAGGCAAGTGTTGCTGTTAACTTCTGAGCAAACGTCTGATCTGCAGGAAGACACTGCCCTGGCAGTTGTGGAAATAGGCAGAGATAAATAGTTACTGTTATTTTTAAAAGCATTTTCTGCAGACAATAAAAAAGGGCCTTTCGGCCCTTTTTTATTGTCTGGATTTTTTAGCGTACACCGCTGCGACGCAGGGCCGCCGGAGTGTAGTCACGGCTGGAGCGGTCGAAGCCGAAGGAATAACCTTCATCTTCTTCGTTATCCATACCCAGTGCCAGGTAACGACCAGAGTTCAGATCGTACAGAGTTTCCAGCGCATACCATGGCACCTGGTGGTTGTAGTACATCACGTTGTGAGACTCAGCCACACGCCACAGTTCACCACGGCCATCGTAATGATCAATTTCAGACGCCTGCCAGGTGTCCTCATCTAAGTAGAAAACACGTTTGGCATAAATATGACGCTTACCTTCTTTCAGGGTTGCAGTTACTTTCCACACACGGTGCAGCTCGTAACGGGCCAGGTCCTGATTGATATGGCCAGGCTTCACGATATCAGCGTATTTCAGCTTTTTATCTTTCAGCTTGTAAGAGTTGTAAGGAATATAAATTTCCTGCTTCCCTTCCAGCTTCCAGTCGTAACGGTCAGGTGCGCCGTTGTACATATCGAAGTTATCCGATGTACGCAGACCATCTGACGCAGTACCCGGGCCGTCATAAGACACCTGAGGTGCACGGCGTACACGACGCTGACCAGCGTTATAAACCCAGGCTTTACGTGGCTCTTTCACCTGATCCAGTGTTTCATGAACCAACAGTACGTTACCGGCCAGACGGGCTGGAGAAATAACATCCTGCTTAAAGTAGAAGAGTACGTTTTTATCCTGATCCGGCTTGTAATCTGTCAGTTTATTACGGAAGGTGAACTCATCTTTAAAGCGCACGATGGTGTAGTCACCGTTCACCTGTGGTGTTGCCTGCGCAACAACACGGCTTACGCTGCCACCACGGTAGCGGACGATATGGTTCCAGATCGCTTCCACACCATTCTGTGGCAGTGGGAACGGAACACCCTCTTCGTAATTTTCCAGACCATTACCATTTGCCAGCAGCTTTGTTTTGGTGGCGTTGGTTTTGCTGTCATCGTAAATAAACTGAGGATACGCAGAAGTACGGCGCGTCTCGTAAACCGGCATTTTGTAGGTATCCGGATACTTGGCGAACATGGCTTTCTGACCATCGGTCAGATTAGCCGCGTACTCCTTATAATTCGCACCGGTAATAACAAACTTAGGCTTGTCTTCCGGGAACGGATTTTTGAATTCATCAGTTTTAGCCAGGCCGCCATTCCAGGAAGGAATGGTGCCAGCCGCATTGCCTGCCATTTCAGCACCGACAGGCGTCAGGGTTTTACCCAATGCTGCCGCTTTATCTGCGGAAACCTCGGCATGTGCCGTGCCTACCATCAGGGACAGTGCTAACGCACTGCCCAGTGTTTTTGAATATCGTTTAAACATGCTTCATAGACCTCTGTAATTCTTATATGAGCCAATCTCTTAGAAGGAATACTTCGCAGACAGAGCAATGTTGTCGCGGTCAACCATCTGATTGTAGTCACCACCAGAGAAGTTAGTGTACGACACGTTAACAGACGTCTGGTTCAGGTAGACAAATGTCACACCCAGACCAGTGGTCAGGCGATCATCCATAAACTGAGCACCTGGCTCAGGACCATTACCTTTGTCATAAGCCACGGACAGCATCGGGCTGACGTTCACACCAGCGAATGCGTTGTTGAAGTCCATAACCGCACGCAGGCGCAGACCACCGGATACTTTGGTTACATAACCATCATCGGTACAGTAATCAGTGTTGGCGTTCTGGCCAGAGTTTGGCGCACCGCCAACAGTGTCAGCGGAACAGAAGTTCACACCTGGAACCGCATCGTAAACACCGTCGTTATTACCGATACCGTATGCACCGGAACGGCCGTAACGGGCATCATCAACATCCGGCAGATCCGGGATAACCGTTACACCAGCCTCACCCACCAGCGCCAGACGGTCTGCACCCAGTACGCGGTCGTAGAACTTAATGTAGGTCATCTGCGCCTGCCACATATCGAACTCGTCGTAACCTTTGGCGATTTCACCGTACAGCGGCAGAGCACCACCGGCTTCTTCAGCACGTTGCTGATACAGACGGCTGTATGGCGCACCGTTACCGGCCAGAATCAGTTCGAATGCGTTCCACTGCAGTGGCATATCCGGCTTGTAGCTCACTTCACCGGAAATCGACGCACCACCTTCAGTACTGGTCGCGAAACTGATACCGGCGATTTTGATGTCTTCCGGATAAGCGATCTGGTACAGCGGGTAACGGCTGTCGTAAGAAGCATCCGCATTCACCTGATCACCGCTGGTGTCATAGTTGGTTACCGCACCATTGATGTACGGCACGCGGCTGTGGATGTTCATGTAATAGAAGCCGAGTTCAGTATCACCCAGAGCTTCGGCATACCAGCGCACAGCAAGACCGTACTGGCCGGAATCGCGTGGTGTATCATCGGATAAACGCTCAGTCATCGGTGCCAGACGACCATTCAGCGGCACGCCCTGATCGATTTCGTCCTGACGCATTTCCAGATAGATACGTTCATCTTCGGTACCAGCCAGAATAATCGGGTTACAGCCATCGGCGACAAAGTCGGCGGTGGAGAAGAAAGTACCGCAAGGGTCAGTACGGGTTTTTTCCCATTCCAGCTGGTAGAAGGCTTCCAGAGTCACATCAGCGGTTAAGCCAATGGAGGTGTAAGCCATATTCACCGGCAGCAGACCCTCTTTAATTTCAGCACCTGGCTTACGGAAAGCGGATGCATCCACCGGGTTGATGCTGTTAATACCACCCTGAATAAAGGTACTTTCACCCCAGCTCACTACCTGGCGACCGAGACGTACGTTGATTGGCGTGTAACCAATTTCATAGTCGGCCCAGACATACGCATCCAGCAGTTCAGCGCCTTTACCGGCCGCTGCTTTGGTTGCGTCGTTGAGTGGTTTGAAATCCGTCTCTTCATCCATCAGAGCGGTATCGTAATAAGCACGGGCACGGAAGAAACCACCGTAGTTCTGATAATTCAGCTCCAGGTCGCCGCTCCATTTCACCACGTTGGTGTAAATGTCGCCCTTACCGTAGTTCAGGGTACCGTCATCATAGTTGTAAGAAGAACCTGAAGTGTTCTCACCAATGGCTGCGCCATTGCCACCCATGATCTGGCCCTTGTCACGTGCAGATGTACGCCATGCCACACCGTAACTGATGGTGTTATCCAGCTGTACCCCAAGATCCCCAAAATTAAACTCTACGGCCTGTACTGAAGTAGAGGCGATCGCAGATACCGCCAGCGCTAAAGGTAATTTTTTCATTGAGCGCATACTCTTGTTTGTTATTTTCATATTCAACTCCGCCCGATTTTTATTCTGCTGGGATAGCTTCGATAATACCTGCACCACCGTCATTCAGTGCTGGCGAGCCGTTAAAGCGGCTGATCGCGTGCTGAACGAGTACGCCAAACGTGGCTGCGGTTTCAGGGGTATTAGCGTCGGTATCCGGTACAGCAAAGGAGGAGTGGCTGCTCAGATCGTCTGACAGCTTAACGAACACCTGATCACCTGCTCCGATAGTGGAACCGGATTCAACCTGCTCCGCAGCAAATACAGAGATCAGCGGATCAGTACCGGCCAGCGGTGCATCAGCAACACTGTTTGGGATCACGGTATCACCCACAGATTCGATCAGGGTGTAAGGCGTCTGTGACAGCTGCATCAGACCGCCGAAGTTCATCGGATCGGCTGAATCCACAGTTGCCTGGTAAACGTACATCAGAGATTCGTAGCTGGAACCGCCCTGAGTCAGGTTGAAGCTGTCCGGATTTTCCAGCGCGCCAACAATCGTCGGACCAAAGGTTGCTGAATTTTCCAGCAGTTTAGGCAGACCGCCGCCAGGTACTGAGAACACAGCCGCCTGAACACGGTTCAGTGCCGGGTTACCTGCCGGGTTCGCTGGTACCGCGCTGGTGTTGTTCACCGCGACAAACTGAGTGCCGATAATAGAACCCAGAGAAATACCGGCGAAATAGATCCGGCTGGCGTCAAAGTCAGGGTCGGTATTGGCTGGGCCGCCATTGCCATCACCATCAATATCCATAAATGGAATCGTGGCGTTCAGGTTAAGCAGATCCATCACCGCCTGACGGTTATTATCTCGGGTGGTCTGGAAGTGCAGGAAGTCGATATACAGAGAACCGGACTGATCCGCTGCAGTACCTTCTCCGCCGTCGATATCACCGTCAACCGCTTCCGGCAGTGCGCCACTGGCGTCGGCAGTCAGACCAAAGTGACGCTGAGACACAGTCTGGCCAGAGATAATCAGAGATTGAGTCGCCGCATCCAGCTCAACAAAGCTGTCGGCAGTACCTGGTGTTGCGCCGCCATCTGTAACGGCAATGCCACCAGCACTTTGATTAACTGCAGCCATCAGAGGTACAGCACCACTGAACGGAGCGCCACCCAAAACACCGGAGGTGATCATATCGGTCGGCATCAGACCATGCATTGGCAGGTCAATAGCTACACTGGCATAACAGTTCGGCGCAGCTGCCAGCTGTTCAGCCAGGACGATATTCTGCATACGGTTCCCGGTAATGCCATGAGCCAGCATCACCACCGGCCAGCCGCTACCCGGTTTAGCACAACTACCGCCCGGCTCTACAACCAGGACCTGAGTACGAACCTTGCCGTTCTCTTGCGCGAATGGGAACAGATTGGTCACATTTTCAGATGGCGCTGCAACTTCAGCTGCATCTGCAGCATCAGCCCCCTGTGCCAGCTGCAGATTTTCAATCACGTCGGCATCGGTTGCCCACTGACCGATAACCGTATTGGCTGCACTCAACGTGGCTGCCGCACAGGTCGCCGCATCGGAAGCGGTTTCTGCAGAACAGGTGTAGTGCTCATCATCACCCAGGTTAATACCATCATCAACGTAAGCACCGCTTGGCGCCTGCGAGTAATACGGCAGGTCGATGGTGCCGGTAATGAACGAAGAGGCTGCGCCATCCAGGATCATGGATGTATCAACAGGGACTGTCGCAGATAGCGCAGGGAAATTTGACGCCCGGGGTGACGGAGCAGGCAGCGTAGACAGTAACGCATGTCCGCCAATGACTTCAGCCGCAGTTGCCGATGAGCCGGCTCCACTAAGAATGGCACCAACAGTCGCTGATTGAGTGGCCGCATCGTCTTCTGTTGTGTTCAGATAATGCTGTAGGACAGCGGGAACAGTAGAAGCCAGCGCGGCATCCGCATTCCCCGGCGCAGCCATAGCACTCAGTACTTCAACTGTACCGCCTGTGGTAAAGGTATAAGCGGTAGTCACGCTGGATGGGCTCGCCCCCTGACTGACCAGGAAGCCCTGTGCCAGCTGATACCAATCCTGTACAGCTTCACGAACCGGTGCCAGCGCAGCGCTGAGCAGATCGTCGTCGCCGATCAGGTATTTAAACTGTGAACCCATGACAGTGGCATCACCATCAACGTCAGTAATGGCGTTGGTCAGTACAACCAGATAGCGTGTATTGTTTTTCAGGGGTTCTGTGGGAGAGATGCGAACCACACTGTTATTCAGGTTACCATCAGCGTAAGAGACGACTTCAGCTTTAATAGCCGCTTCGCCCCCAAATGGGTCCGCTTCATTAATCTGTGGGTCAGGCACTTTCGGACCGGCTTCACCATAGTCCAGCTCTACCAGGTAAACACTGCCAGCCGGCAGCTCGCCTTCGCTCAGAGACCCACTGAAAGGAATATACAACTGACCAACGGTAGAGAAACCGTCCATATCGGACATGGCGTCATATACCGGGTTGTATTCAGGGTTACGGGAACCGTCCGCGAGGAAAATATCGACATCGCCGTCAGGATATACCAGTGTGCCGTCTGTGGTACCGGAGAGCAGAAAATCGGTGGCCAGAGGCAACTGAGAACGGGCGGGGTTAAAAACTGGAGCGACAACCGCTGGCTGTGCATCGCCGGAGCCGGCGTCTACAGCGGTCTGATCAACTTTATCGTGGTCCTGAACGCTACTGATATTACAGCCGGCAAGGCCTGCTGCTGTGGCTGCGATGGCCAGACTGAGAAGGGTCTTCTTCACCATATTGCTACCTGTTTGTTTTTTTATGGTTATGTTGGCACTTCAGGGACGCGTAATTACCCCCCTCCCCGAAGAGATGCTCGGAACTATAATCTGGCTGCAGCGCACCCCCCATCACTCAAAAGTATGATTCAGTACTAATCACCCCGTCATTTTGTATCCGGATGTAACACTACCTTGGTATTACTGGCAGGATTGTCCGTCAATCCGGGCCAAACTGCTGTGACTGGGATTCACAAACGCAATCCTCTAGAATACCGCTCCCTAACATCATCGGATTTCAGGAGACAGCGCATGTCTGAGCAGGATTCTGTAGTAATTGTGGCGGGGGGTCGTACGCCAATGGG
>NZ_DJIO01000180.1:61609-61808 GCF_002433655.1 Thalassolituus sp. UBA6592
GCTCGTACGCCAATGGGTGGTTTCGGCGGCAGCCTGGCCAGTGTTGCAGCAACCGACCTCGGTGCGATTGCCATCGAAGAAGCCGTTAAGCGTGCCGGTATCGAAGCCGCTGACGTGCAGGAAGTCATTATGGGGAACGTGCTCCCTGCCGGTCTGAAGCAGGGCCCGGCCCGTCAGGCCATGCGTAAAGCCGGTCTGC
>NZ_DJIO01000164.1:0-5383 GCF_002433655.1 Thalassolituus sp. UBA6592
ATAGACCACGACAATCCCGTCAATCACTTTTTTAATATTTTTTCATGAGGGGTAAAAACCCGCTGAAAGCGCACTCGTGCAACTAAAAGAGCAAAAGTAAGGAAAGCATACAAACCCGGTTCCAGCCAGGATGAACGAATCTGCATTAAATAGTGCAACGCCGCTAAAACCCCGATGGCATACGCCAGCTGATGCAGGCGCTTCCAGCGCCTGCCCAGCTGGCGCTGCCAACCCCGGGTAGAGGTAATCGCTAAAGGAATCAACATCAGCCATGCCAGCATACCCACCAGCAGGTATGGCCGCTTCACAGTTTCAGCCGCCAACTCCTGCCAGCGCCACTCCAGCAGAAACATAAAGTAAGACAGTAAATGAACCGTGACATAGAAGAAGGCAAACAAACCCAGCATGCGCCGGTGAGTCATCAACCAGCGCTGGCCCGCCAGCCTGGTTAATGGTGTTACCGCCAGCGTAATCAAAAGGAAGTTAAAGGCCCAACTACCGGTGAACCAGACAATAGCCTTGCCCGGCTCCGGACCCAGCAGATCCCACTCTCCCATCTGCACCCGCACTATCGCCTGCAGTATCCATATAAAGGGGAGCAGACTCAGAACGAATACCGCGATACGTCGCCAGTGGACGGCGTTCAGTTTCGCCATTAATAGTTCTTCCGCAGATCCATGCCTTTATAGAGAGACGCAACCTCTTCGCCATAGCCATTAAACATCTGCGTATCGATACGATTGGCGCTGAACAAACCGGAAGGCAGACGACGCTCGGACGCCTGACTCCAGCGCGGATGGTCCACCTGCGGATTCACGTTGGCATAAAAGCCATACTCATGGGGTGCCAGCTCATTCCAGGTAGTCTTCGGCATGGTTTCACGGAAACGGATCGCCACAATCGACTTGATACTTTTAAAGCCGTACTTCCACGGGACAACTAAGCGCAGCGGCGCACCGTTCTGATTGGGCAACACTTCACCGTACAACCCCACCGCCATAATGGTCAGTGGATTCATGGCTTCATCCATGCGCAGCCCTTCGCGATAAGGCCAGTCGATCGTTGAGAAGCGGGACTTCTGCTCCGGCATTTGCGCCGGATCATTCAGCGTCACGAACTCCACATACTTAGCCGACGACAAGGGTTTGAAGCGCTTGATTAGATCCGATAACTGAAAGCCTACCCAGGGAATCACCATAGACCAGGCTTCGACACAGCGCAGACGATAAATGCGCTCCTGCAATTCCATCCCTTTCAGCAGATCTTCCAGGGCAAACTCGCCCTGCACTTCACATCCCCCCCCGACTTCCACCGTCCAGGGATCGGTCTTCAGAGAACCGGCATTAGCCGCAGGATCGGTTTTGTCGTAACCGAACTCATAGAAGTTGTTGTAGTTGGTAATGGCAGAGTAAGGCGCCTGCTTTTCGTCTTTGCCGAATGCACTGTCACTGGCCTGCAGAATATTCTTTGCCAGCCAGTCCGGACCTGTTGACGCGGGAGACGGCCGGGCCACCAGTGCATTTGCCGGCAGAGCAGTAGCCGCCAACGCCAGTGCCCCGGCCTGCCCCATAAACTGGCGGCGCGCCTTATAAACAGAATGCGGAGTAATTTCAGAGCTGAGCGGATCACTCTGACGTCGTTTACGGATGATCATAGCGGTTCCTCGCTGCGCATCTTGCTGCTTTTTATTGTGCAGGCTTAACCCAGGCCTCTGACGAACAGGTTATCCGGCGATCCGGTGAACCTGCCCAGCGGGACCAAGAGACCAGGGGGCCAAACGAAAAAGGCCGTTACCGATCAGTGTAATCAGTAACGGCCCGGTATAAACCTTATGACCTGAGCTGCAGGCAGAAATTCCGCACGGCAGCCTGTCTTTCTTTCGTCAGAGCGTCTTTCTTCTGCTCTGCCCTTTATTCAACTTATTCAACTCTTTTTAGCGCGCAGGCGGGTCCAGGCTTCATATAAAGGACCGGATACGGCATAGGCCATAAACACGCCCAGCAGCACTTTCGCCGGATCAATAGATACCACTACAAAAACCATCACCACCGCCAGCAGAGCGACGAATGGCACTTTGCCACGCAGATCCAGACCCTTGAAGCTGTGGTAGCGGACATTGGACACCATCAGAATGCCACATACCGGAACGATCATCGCCATCAGCCAGGCCATGTCGGCACCGGAGACGCCGGATTCACTGAACACCCAAACCGTACCGGCAACGATAGCCGCCGCGGATGGCGAGGCCAGACCGGTAAAGAAGTTTTTGTCAGCAACATCCAACTGAGTATTGAAACGTGCCAGGCGCAGAGCAGCACCGGCCACATAAACAAACGCTGCCACCCAACCGACTTTACCCAGATCCTGCAAAGCCCAGGTGAACGACACCAGTGCCGGCGCCACACCGAAGGAGACCATATCCGCCAGACTGTCGTATTCCGCACCGAAATCACTCTGGGTATTGGTCAGACGCGCCACCCGGCCATCCATACCATCCAGAATCATGGAGACGAAAATCGCAATCGCGGCGTTTTCAAAGTTACCGTTCATGCTGGCAACAATGGCATAAAAACCGGAAAACAGTGCGCCGGTGGTAAACAGGTTCGGCAGCAGGTAAATGCCCTTGCGCCCCGGCCATTTGGAGGAATCTTTAGCGCCGTGAGAAGCCGCGGCTTCCTCATGGGCAGCAGAATGACTTTGGGTGTCTGTGTTGTGCTCTTTGTTGTCCATAAGCGGTACAACCTTATTTTCTTCGTTCATCGTGTGTGAAGCTCTTCTCTGTAACCTGACCATTATGAGCCATCAGAGCTGCGCTGTCTTCCATAGCGCCTGCAACAATGGTTCTTCCAGTCTCTGAGTCTTAGAACACAAACCAATGGCAAAAGGTTCCAGCTCAGGCTGAACATTTAATACCCGCACGCGGCTGGCCATCGGACTGTTCCTTAATACCAGCTCAGGTACAACACCAACCCCTACGCCAAGCGCCACCATACTGACGATGGCCTCATTGCCGGATACCTGAGCATAAATATGCGGGCGGATATTACGCTCAGCGAACCATTGATTCACCCGGGTTCTGGCCAAACCGGATTCTGACAGCACCATAGGGACTTCTGACCAGTCAATTTCTGCCTGATTCAGCCCGGCAACATTCGCCGGAGTACGCGGCACAATAAACAATAAAGGTGACGATGCCATGGCTTTAAAGGTAAGCCCGGGCGGTAAATGCTCAGGGCGTGCGGCAATGCCAACATCGGCGTCACCGGATTCCGTACGCGGAATCGATTCAGCTGCATCACCGGTATGAATACGCAGATCCACCAGCGGGTACTTTTCGCGGAAGCGCGACAACAGATCCGGCAGAAAGCTGTAGGTCGCGGTGACGGAACAGAACAGCGTCAGCTCACCACTGAGATCACTGATCTCTGTGCCGACTGCGCTGCGCAGCTGCTGCCAGCTTAATAATGTCTGCTCCGCATGCTGGCGGAACAGCTCGCCGGCCGGGGTCAGCTGCATCGGAGACGTATCGCGGTTAAACATCTGCGCCCCGGCTTCTTCCTCCATACGCGCCAGACGGCGGCTCAGTGTCGAAGCGCTGGTATGTAACTGCTGCGCCGCTTTGCCCAGATGCTGCTGCGAACATAGCGTCAGAAAGACCTGCAAGTCTTTGTAATCCATAGGCTTTCCCCTTTGATTGCGAGGTCGTCTTGCCCCATACGCAAGAGCGTTGCATATTTTGCAATACAGTGACGCAAATATAGCATTTTACGCAACAGGTTTTATCCCCTACTATTCCGCCCCAAACATGCATCCCTTTAACTATTTGCAAGGAGACAGAGATGAGCAACTACTTCAATACTCTGAACCTGCGTCAACAGCTGGATCAGCTGGGTCGCTGCCGTTTTATGGACCGCGAAGAATTCGCGTCCGAAGCTGAATACCTGAAAGGTAAAAAAGTTGTGATCGTTGGTTGTGGTGCTCAGGGCCTGAACCAGGGTCTGAACATGCGCGATTCCGGTCTGGACGTTTCCTACACTCTGCGTGCTGAAGCGATTGCTGAAAAGCGTCAGTCCTGGAAAAACGCTACTGAAAACGGTTTCAACGTAGGCACCTACGAAGAACTGATCCCGACTGCTGATCTGGTTATGAACCTGACTCCGGACAAGCAGCACTCTTCTGTTGTTGGCGCAGTCATGCCACTGATGAAAGAAGGCGCCTGCCTGGGTTACTCCCACGGCTTCAACATCGTTGAAGAAGGCATGCAGATCCGTGAAGACCTGACTGTTGTTATGGTTGCACCTAAGTGCCCTGGTTCTGAAGTACGTGAAGAATACAAGCGTGGTTTCGGTGTACCGACCCTGCTGGCTGTTCACCCGGAAAACGATCCAAAAGGTGAAGGCTGGGATATCGCCAAAGCCTGGGCTGCTGCAACCGGTGGTCACCGTGCAGGCTGTCTGGAATCTTCTTTCGTTGCTGAAGTTAAGTCCGACCTGATGGGCGAGCAGACCATTCTGTGCGGCATGCTGCAGACTGGTGCGATCCTCGGCTTCGAGAAAATGGTTGAAGACGGTATCGACGAAGGCTACGCAGCCAAACTGATTCAGTACGGCTGGGAAACCACCACTGAAGCACTGAAATACGGCGGCATCACCAACATGATGGACCGTCTGTCTAACCCGGCGAAAATCGTTGCGTTCGACATGGCTGAAGAACTGAAAGACCTGATGCGTCCTCTGTTCCGTAAGCACCAGGACGACATCATGACTGGTCACTTCTCTTCTACCATGATGGAAGACTGGGCTAACAACGATGCGAACCTGCTGAAATGGCGTGAAGAAACTGCAGAAACCGGCTTCGAAAAAGCACCGGCTTCTGACGTTGCTATCGACGAACAGGAATACTTCGACCACGGCATCCTGCTGGTTGCCATGATCAAAGCCGGTGTTGAGCTGGCGTTCGAAACCATGGTTGAGTCCGGTATCGTTGAAGAGTCTGCTTACTACGAGTCTCTGCACGAAACTCCGCTGATCGCCAACACCATCGCACGTCGTAAGCTGTACGAAATGAACGTGGTTATCTCTGACACTGCAGAATACGGTAACTACCTGTTCTCTCACGCTGCGGTTCCTCTGCTGCGCGAGAAATTCATGCCCCACATCGGTACTGACGTGATCGGTAAAGGTCTGAACGTTAAAACCAACTCTGTTGATAACAAACGTCTGATCGAAGTAAACGACGCTATCCGTAACCACCCTGTTGAATGGGTTGGTGCAGAACTGCGCGGTTACATGACCGACATGAAACGCATCGTAGAAGCTGCTCAATAAGATCAGTTAACGATGTAAAAAGAACCCGGCTTATGCCGCAATGCTGTTCACTTAAG
>NZ_DJIO01000138.1:0-38553 GCF_002433655.1 Thalassolituus sp. UBA6592
TTGCAGCAGGCGTACGGCACTCAGGGGCCAGATCTGGTGATGCTGGATCTGGATGGTACGCTGGTGGACAGTGTGCCGGATCTGCATGCGGCGGTGAATGTTATGCTGAGTGCCATGGGGCGCGCAGAAGCAAGCTCACTGAACGTCAGCCACTGGGTCGGCAACGGCCTTAATATGTTACTGCGCCGGGCGCTGGCCGAAGGTGATGAAACCCGTGCGCTGGCACTGGATGAGCAGCTGTTGCAGGATGCGCACTGTCATTTTGATCCGGCGTATGAAGCCGGTGTTCATCATGCCACTGGTGTGTATCCCGGTGTGAATGAATGGCTGCAGGCAACCGCTGGTAATTGTCGGCATGTGCTGGTGACAAATAAATCCCGTCGTTTTACGGAGCCGCTAATCGCCTCATTGGGCTGGCAGGATTATTTTGAGCTGCTGGTGTGTGGTGATGATCTGGCCGAGAAAAAACCGTCCGCTATGCCGCTGCTGTATGTCTGTGAGCAGTTACAGCTAACTGCACAGCAGGCGTTAATGATTGGTGATTCACGCAATGATATCCGTGCCGCCCAGGCCGCGGGTATTCGTTCTGCTGCAGTGACTTATGGCTATAATCACGGCGAAAATATTGCTGACAGTCAGCCGGACTGGCTGGTGAATAATCTGCTGGAGCTGCTCGCAGATTAGTTGACGGCAGACTATGTTTGCTGCTGATCCGTTTTGCAGGTCAGTTGGCCGTTTGTTTACGTCGCCTGTTTGGTGGGGTTGGTTTTGAGGGGTTAGTTTGGTGGAGTTGGTCTGCTCAGTGCAGCTTATCGTTGCGGATGGTGTGCCAGTCTTCAAGATTTTCCAGCGCCATGGGCTTACCAATGTAATATCCCTGAGCCATATCACACTGCTGGGTTTTCAGCAGTTCGAGCTGGGAAATACTTTCAATCCCTTCGGCAATGACTTCCAGTTTCAGTGCGTGAGCCAGATCGATAATGGCGGCAATAATATGGCTGTCGGTTTCGTTCTCAGTGGAATTAATAAGAAATTCGCGGTCAATTTTCAGAATATCCACTGGCAGCGTGCGCAGATAAGCCAGAGATGAGTAGCCGGTACCAAAATCATCAATGGCAATTTTAACGCCCAGTGCTTTCAGTGATTCAAGAATAATATAGGCCGAGCGGCGATCGCTGATCAGGTCGTTCTCAGTGATCTCCAGTACCAGGTGTTTCGCCTCCAGCCCGACAGCATCCAGCAGGCGTTTGACCTTGGCGACCAGTCCGTCATCCATAAACTGTCTGGGAGACAGATTTACACTCATAATTAGTGGGCGTCCGTAGCGTTTCTCCCATTGTGCAGACATGGATATGGATTCCTGCAGCACCCAGTCACCGATGTCAGCGATCAAACCACATTCTTCGGCAATGGGAATAAACTGATCCGGAGACACCAGCCCTTTTTCGGGATGCTGCCAGCGTATCAGGGCTTCGACACCGGCGATGTCACCGTTAATCACATTGATCTGTGGTTGATACTGCAGAACAAACTGCTGCTCCGTGATGGCTACCCGCAGTTCAGCTTCGGTTTTGAGGCGCTGAATCATGCGTTCATTCATCGCACGGGTAAAGAAACGGAAGACACCTTTGCCTTCCCGTTTAGACTGGTACATGGCCTGGTCGGCGCTGGATATCAGCCCTTCAGCTGTGGAGTGGTCATCCGGATACTGAGCAATGCCAATGCTGCAGCCAACATAAACTTCCGTTTTATCGAGAGAGAAAGGCTGCTGAAATGCCTTAATGATTTTCTCTGCTACGGTGATGGATGAGCGCTGGTGATTCTGGTTTTCCAGCAGCAGAATAAATTCGTCGCCGGCCCAGCGGGCGAGGGTATCTGCACCACGGGATATTTTCTTGATGCGACTGGCCACCATCCTAAGAATGGTATCACCAGCGCTGTGGCCCAGGGTATCATTAACGTTCTTAAAGCGGTCGAGATCGATAAAGAAAACGGACAGGCTGCGCGCTTCACGCTGATGAAAGAGAATAGATTCTTTTAGCTTTTCGATAAAGGTGGCGCGGTTATAAAGGCCGGTAACGGAATCATAACGGGCCATGCGGTACAGCTTCTCTTCAGTTTTCTTCTGCTCGGTAATGTCGCGGAAGAAAATATAATAGCGACAGAGCTGATCATCGTAGGGGATGATATTGAATGAAACCTGAATCGGTACCGGCTGACCATAACGGTTGAGCAGGACCATTTCCTGCTCCTGTCCATAATCCGGCAGATTGTTCTGAATTTTTATATCAGAGTCTTCAGAATTACCATCGAACAGATGTTTATCCAGCTGATCGATGTGTTCAAAAATATAGCGCTGCGAAAGATCTTCTTTTTCAATACCAATCACAGCCTCTGCAGCCGGGTTGGCATTCAGAATCAGTCCGTTGTTGTCGAAAATAACAATGGCGTTCTGAGTGCTGTTGAAGATGGTTTTCAGTTCGTAGTCTTTTTCTTTCAGTTCGGATACCAGCTGTGTCAGCATGGTGGATTGCGTGCGCAAAGCGCGTTCACGCAGATCAGATTAACTGATATCAAAAATAGAAATAACGCAGCACTGCTGGTTGTCGTATACCAGAGGTTTGATCAGAATGGATTGAATAATCCGCTGATGATTCTTTTTGCTGACGATGGATTCGTTATATAGCGGGAATGAAACTTTCAGCAGCTTGGCAGAAAGCACTGAAGGACAATTCAGATGCAGTGCTTTGTGGATTAAACGGTCTATACGGCTGTCTTTCAGTTCAGGAAAAACATCCAGTATCGGTGTGCCACGCACGTCACTTTCTTTCAGACCAGAGCGTCTGTCCATCCACTGGTTCCAGGTGGCGACACAGCCCTGCTCGTTGAGCACTATGATACCGGCGTTGACGGTATCAATGACGTGTTTGTAGAGGTTATCAATCACAGCGCAGCCCGTTAAACCCGGTTATCCCAGATTCATTTTCTGGCTGATGAAATCGTACAGTTTTGCCAGCGTATGTTTTGGCTGGAAGAACATGAGTTTGGCGGTAGAGTTTTTCTTAACCACAGTAAAACTGATGGTCAGAAAGAGAATCATGTCGTCGCTGTCATCGAGAAAGTCAGCTTCGGCACGGATATCGTCGAAGTAGCCGTATTCGCAGTTTGGCAGTTCGGTATTGATCTTAATGCCGAGCAGGGTAGACAGGGCGTAAATAACACCGGATACCGCAACATTGGTCAGATCCAGCAGCATCTCTTCTTCGGTGGCGGCAAATTCAACCCTTTGTTCATCGCTGTCCGGTAACAGACCATTAAGCAGGTTAAGACTTTCCGCTTCGCTGAAGAACAGCAGAGCTTCGCCTTCTATATCACCGGTAAATTCCTGCTGTACAAAAATGGCTTTGCCGGCATCCCGCATCAGGTCGGTAAATGCCAGGGCCTGCTGTTTGGGAATCATGTTGACTTCAGGTACGTGCAGTTCAATACGGCTGCCGGAAATTTCCGCCAGTTCTTCAATCACATGCCCCATGCCGAGGTTGAGCGATTCGGCCAGAATATCCAGTGACAGGGCTTCTTTCTGTTGTTCCGGAATCATAAACCGGCTCCTGTCTCAGATAAGGTAAAAAAGTCCTGCAGGCGTTGAACGAATTTGTCGACATCCGCCGGATTAATGGTTTTCTGAATATAGGAAACGTGAATAGCACGGGCATCGTCCTGCAGCTCATGACTGCGGTTTCCGGTAACCAGCGCTATACGGTTTGCTGGTACGCCAGCCTGAATGAGTTGTCTGGCGGTAGTCAGGCCATCGGGCATGGCCATGTTCATATCCAGCAGGTACCAGTCAAAGGGATACTGCTGCTGAGCGGCACTGTCGAGTACCTGCTGGCCGGAGGACGCTTCAAAAAATTCAGCATCCGGCAGGAGTTGCCCTACGGCTTCCTTAGCCAGCATTCGCGCGAACAGGCTGTCATCAGCGATCACTACTTTCTTGTTCATACACCATCCTGGTTCTGCTTCTGCTTGTAAGGGAGGGGTGTCGGCGAAGGGCACCCCATTCGTTGTTTTATTTTTAGTCAGTTTAGTAATGAATCCGGAGGCTTTCCAAAAAATATTACCAATGTCTGATATGGGGCTCAGAGGCTTACAGGCTGATACGTTGTGGCGTAACGATAAGTAACTGAGCAGCAGTGGAGGCCGCGGAAAGAGTGTGGAATACGATCAATGATAGTTATGAGATGTGGTTTTAAGGTTATCCAATAGTGAACTCATATCGGCCAGACGATAAGCGATCACATGAGTAATGCCGGATGCACTGTCTTTCTCGATCCGGCCATAGGCCTGCAGAATGCGCGACTGAGTCAGGGCTTTCAGCTGTCGTTCAGCGGTGCTCAGCCAGACCACCAGATTCACACAACCGCTTTCGTCTTCCAGAGTCACAAAGGTTACGCCGGCGGCGGTGCCCGGGCGCTGGCGACAGGTCACCAGTCCGCAGACAAATCCTTCATCGTTATGTTGTCGCTGCAACAGCTCCGCGGCGCTCAGGCTGTTACCCAGCATGCCCTGCTCACGCAGAATCGCCATCGGATGTCGGCCCAGGGTCAGCCCCAGAGTCTGATAGTCTTCCAGCATGTCTTCGGTTTCATCCGGGGTATTGAGTGCTGCCAGGCTGTCGGCCTGCCATTGGTGGTCCGTCATGGCGTCGGCCAGCAGGTCGGCCTGTACAGGTTCACTGACGGACCAGCGTGACTGATAGCGCGAGTTATAACGATTGCCGGCTAAGCCACTGAACGCATTGGCCGAGGCCAGCAGATTACCGTCTTTCTGACTGAGCTCTGCCCGCAGGCGGCAATCCTGAATATCCGCGAAGGGCCGCTGTTGTCGGGCCGTAACCAGACGTTCAGCACTGTCTTCACTGAAGCCATGAATCAGTCGTAAGCCCAGGCGCAGATGGGGTTGCTGATCGCCCGGATCGGCATGGTGCAGCCAGTCGCTGTGCTCAACACTGACCGGTAACACGTTAACGCCATGGGCGCGGGCATCGTTGATCAGTTGTGCCGGGCTGTAAAATCCCATGGGCTGGCTGTTCAGAATCGCGGCACAGAAAAGCGCCGGATGATGGCATTTCAGCCAGGCGCTGGCATACACCAGCAGGGCAAAGCTGGCTGCATGGGATTCCGGGAAACCATATTCACCAAAGCCCAGTAACTGGCGTTGCAGACGCTGAATATAGTCCAGTGAAAAGCCATTGTTCAGCATGTTGATTTCCAGTCGCTGCTGGAGTTTCTGCATATGACCTTTTTTCCGCCAGCTGGCCATGGAGCGGCGCAACAGATCGGCTTCGGCGGCGGTAAAATCGGCCGCCACCATGGCAAAAGCAATCACCTGTTCCTGAAATAACGGAATGCCCAGCGTACGTTCCAGAATGGGTCTGAGGGCATCCATAGGGTAGTCCGGCTCTTCTTCGCCGTTACGCCGGCGTAAATACGGGTGCACCATATCGCCGTGAATCGGCCCCGGACGGACGATGGATACCTGAATCACCAGATCATAATAATTGCGCGGTTTAAGCCGTGGCAGCATGTTCATCTGCGCCCGGCTCTCAACCTGAAACACACCGATGGAATCGGCTTTCTGCAGCATTTGATAAGTTGCCGGATCGTCTCTGGGAATATCCGCCAGCGTTATGTTCAGTTGCTGCAGGCAACGGCGTATGGCCGATAACATACCGAGGCTGAGAATATCGACTTTCATTAATCCCAGCGTTTCCAGATCTTCTTTATCCCATTGAATCACCGTACGTTCATCCATGGCGGCATTTTCTACCGGCACGAGATCGGTGAGCTTTTCCCGGGCAATAACAAAGCCACCAACATGCTGGGATAAATGCCGGGGAAAACGCAGAATTTCACTGACCAGATATTTCAGCTGGCGCAGTTTGAGACCGTCAGCCACCCGCCGGTCAGCCAGTTCATCAAGCCAGGTTTCTTTTTTATAGCGATAACCGAAATTGGCCAGTACCGGTTCCAGCGCCAGTAAATCCATGCCCAGTGCACTGGCCACATCGCGCAGGGCACTTTTCGGACGGTATGAAATAACCGTAGCCGCCAGTGCTGCACGCTCACGGCCGTATTTCTGATAAATATACTGAATGACTTCTTCGCGCCGCTGACTTTCAAAGTCGACATCGATATCCGGTGGTTCATGGCGTTCGGCGGAAATAAAACGTTCAAACAGCAGATTCACTTCAGCCGGATTGACCTCGGTAATTTCCAGGCAGTAACAGACCACCGAGTTAGCGGCAGAACCGCGCCCCTGACAAAGAATATTCTGACTGCGGGCAAAACGTACGATGTCATAAATGGTCAGAAAATAATGTTCGTATTCTTTTTCGGCGATGAGCGTCAGTTCTTTTTCTATGGTGTCGCGGACCTTTTGACTTTCCCCTTGTGGAAAGCGTTTTTTACAGCCGGCTTCGGTCAGCTCACGCAGATAATCACCGGCACGTTTTCCGGTGGGCAGGGTATCGGTTGGATACTGGTAACAGATTTCATCCAGCTGAAAATTGCATTGCCGGGCAATGGCTGTGGTGCTGGCCATCAGCTCTGCTGAATACAGATGCGTCAGTTTTTTGCAGGAACGCAGATGCCGCTCATTATTGCTAAATAAATGCTGACGGCAGCTTTCAATGGTCTGGTTATGGCGGATGGCCGTAATACAATCCTGTAAAGGCTGGCGTGCCGGAATGTGCATATGCACCTGACTGGCACAGGTCAGCGGGATCTGCCACTGGCGGGCAAAGCGACACAGCCTGTCAAAACGCCATTCGTCTGTGGCATCCAGCATGCGCTCGGCCAGCAGCCACAGGCGGTGGGCAAAATGATGGCTCAGTCGGCGGGTGAATTCCGCCTGTTGTGTCTGCTGTGGCTGCTGTGATTGTTGCGGCTGTGCATAAAACGACTGTTGCGGTTGCCACAGTAACAGGCAGTGCTGCAGGTCAAACAGCTGCCCTGGGTTAAAAAGGTAAGTGCCTTTTTCTGCAGCGCGGCGACAGGTGGTGATCAGGCGACAGAGTTCACTGTAGGCTTTTTTGTCTGTCACCAGCACAACAAAAATATGATCGTCGCAATGAAATTCACTGCCAATAATTAAACGGAAATTCTCCAGTTTTGCCGCCAGAGACGGATCCTTCTGTGTTTCCTGCTGCAGATCCTGTAATGCCTGCCAGGCACGGACAACACCGGCCAGCGAACATTCATCGGTGATTGCCAACCCCTGATAACCAAGGGCCACCGCCTGTTGCACCAGTTCCTGTGGATGCGAGGCCCCGCGCAGGAAAGAGAAATTACTGACGCAGTGCAGTTCGGCATAAGCGACCGGCGTGCCTGTGGCGATATTTGTATCGGCCGTGTTATCCGCTGAATGATTCATCAGGAAAAAAGCCCATGAATAAACCAGCCCTGTGGCGAATGAAAAACCCACAGCAGCTGTTCACTCTGTTTTTCTGTTGCTGGTTCTGTTGCCTGGCAGACGACGTAGTAATCACGGCGCACGGTATTGTTATCCCACCAACCGCTGCAGACCCGTTCAGGCCCGGAAATAATCTGCTGCGGCGCAGGACAGGGCAGCGGAGCCGGCAACAGCCACAACGGTCTTGTACCACTGCCGGGATGTAAGTGGGCTGCTGCGGGAAGGTCATCAGCAGGGCGGAATATACTTGCCTGTTCCGGGCGCGGATCGGCCTGAACCTGCAGGCGCAGTAACTGCTCAGGTTGTAAGCGGCTGGCCAGACGGTTGAGCAGCTGACCGCTGTTCTCTCCGTCGGAGCTGTCCGCCTCTGCCTTGCTGGTCAGCAGTCCCTTTTGCCCGCGTTCCCGTTCAATAAACTCACTGACGTTCAGTATCAGACTCTGTACCGGGGCGGGCAGGCGGCGTTGCTCAAGAAAATGACGCACCATAAAAACCAGCTGGCTGTGTTCATATTCACCGTGAGCAAAGCGTATCTGCCATTCGCTGTCAGGCAGATGACGGTGGCTGAGTTGCAGATTCAGTTGCCGGGTGCTGAGCTGGCGGCGCTGCAGAAATTCACTCAGCCGCTGCAACAGACGCTGCAAGGGAAACAGTAAGCCGTTGCTGTGTTCGACTTCATGAATAAAGTGCGCCTGCTGCTGAAAAACTTCAGCGTTGTGAAAGGCCGGCAGAGGGTGTGGCTCATAGCCGAGCAAGCGGCGGATACGCTGACTGAAATCCGTTCCCAGCCGGCTGGACAGGGCGGTTAACGGCAGGCGATTAACATCGGCCAGCCGTTTTATACCAAGACGCTGCAAACGGTAAGTTTCCTCCGGGCTCAGGGGTAACCCCTGCTGTAACTGTGCGACCGTCAGGTGCGGCAGATCATGGTTATCAGTGGCTGGCAGCAGCTGCAGATGCGCACGTAATCTTGCCGCCAGCGGCGTTTGCCCAAGACCGGTCTGTACTGACCAGTGCTCGGCATCAGCCTGAGCAATAATATGGCGATGCAGGGAATCCATGCCGTGAAACAGGCGCAGCATACTGGCGACTTCAAGCCACAGTCCCTGCGGTGGATCAGGGCTGATAAAGGCACTGAACTGACCCGCCCAACTGGCGCGGGTATTGAGCATCTGCGCCTGCTGCTGAGCATCAATGGTCAGCAGCTGCAGTTGCGGGCACAGGCATAACGCGGTGATCAGAGGCATATCTGCCAGAACCCCGCTGTTCTGAGCGGCTTTATTGGCCTGCCAGATATGGCGTTGACTGCTGCGCCTGACCAGCGCCACCGGTTGTTGCGTAAGCTGCTCCGCATCCGGCTGACTGCTGATCACCTGCTGCAGGCACATCTGTGGAAATAACAGATACATCCAGCGATCTTTCATAAGCCAGCCCGTTTATTGCAGCCTGGTGGTTTTGCTGTTGTCACCCAGCTGCCTGTGCCACGGGTTTTTGTCGTGTTGACTTCTTTCGGTATGGCTTCGGTTGAGATCCAGAGTAAACGGATGTCCGGGCCATTGGCCGCGGCGTTTATAACATTCAATTTCAACGGCACTGGCTGACTGACGCTGAATACCAAGGCGCACAGCTGCCGGTGAGCCGGACGGATCAAACGCGGACTGTGGCCACAACCAGCAATAACTCTGATGGTGAGCACAGGCCAGCTGCAGGCGGCGGATATGGGCCTTGTGCAGGCGCTGTGGCCAACCCAGAACGGCGCTGCAATGACCACTCTTCAGCCCTTCCTCCAGACACCACATGGCTTGCTGTTCGTCTTTGGGATGAACCAGCAAAACCCTGCGGACATCGATGCCAGCCTGTTGCAACGCTGCCGCCTGAGGCTGCAGGCGCATACGGCCGTTGTGCGTATCCAGGTTCGGGCTGCCGACCCAGAGAATCCAGCGCGGCTGCTGACTGAGCTGGGCCAGTGCCGGCAGGATCAGGCTGACCTCACCGTTACCGGTGAGGGGACCGGCGTGACCATAGATTTCACACACCTGACCGGATTGCCAGCCATGGGCTGGCAGGGCGTCATTGAGCGCGGCAAAGCCGCTGTCGATAACGGCCTGGCGCGGTTGCTGAGCTGCGTTACTCTGGCCCTGCCAGACCTGTCCGCTGGCAATGACCTGATCAAGAGGCTGAGGCATAAGAATCTCTTGCTTGGTATTTGTATGGATATACAGTACTGTTTATATATCCAGTATTCAAGAGGGCAAACAGAAGAGACAATAAGCCCTGACATTTTTGTGGCCGAAGCAATGACAGAAAGACAACTCCGCCGTCCTGTACGCTGGCAAGTGCTGGGAGCCGCCATGGCTTTGCTGTTGCCCGCTGGCGCGTCGGCGCTGGAGGGCTATGGCGAGTTTGGTCTGGGCGTAACCTTTGTTGAAGTGGATCAGCCATTGGCGCTGCGTTCAGAAGACCGCAAAGAAACAGTGGCGGATGAAACCCTGTTTGCTGGTGGAGCGATCCAGTGGTTGCCATTTGTCAGCACCGGCCTGCAGATGTGGATCTGGGGAGATCGCCGGGTGGATGCCAATGCGACGGAAAAAAACATCGACGGTATCGGTGTTGCTGCCGATGTCACCGTACGCTTCCCTTTTGATGCCTTCAGCCCTTATGCGCGTTACAGCCGGGTGTGCTGGGACATGCTGATTACCGGCCTGGACAGTAACTGGTCGGAAGAAGCCTGTTCATCGCAGGTTGCTGCCGGGCTCGGATTTGGCTTGCGTGGCGCGGATGGCAGGCTGCAGCGCCTGAATATTGAATACAGCCGCATGACTCTGACCGATGACGCAGAACTGTCGCAGCTGGTGGCGACCATGCAGGTTTCTTTTTAACGGCTTTAAACGTGTTCACGGTGCGCTGAAACGTATCTTTCTGAGCTGCCAGACAAACGCCAGGTGCACGCTCTCCGTTGTATTTCAATGTTACCGATTAATGATTTACCAATTTATGGACCAATGTAATGACTGATTATTCTCTGACCTATCTTTTGCTTTCTGTTGCCGCTGCTGTGGCCGGCACTGGTCTGCTGGCGTATGCCCTGCAGTATCAGCGACAGCAGAGCTGGCAGCAGAAACAGGCAGAATCAGAGCAGACCCTGCAGGCTGAGCAACAGTTGCGCGAGCAGAGTGAGCAGCAGCTGAAACAGCTGAGTGCCGATATTCAGCAACTGCAGCAGGACCTCAGTCAGGTGCGGGTGGATCAGGTGCGCTGGCAGGAGCGGGCAGAGTCACTGCAGAGTCAGGCACAGAAATCCGAACAGCAGTATGGTCAACAGCAACAGCAGGACCGCGCCCAGCTGCAGGCGTTGCAGCAGGAACTGACGTCGGTACAGCGCCAGTTAGCCACCGAACGCGAGGCCCGCACTCAGGAGCAGCGCAGCAGCGAAGAAAAACTCAGCTTGCTGCAGCAGGGTAAAGAACAGATGCTGAAAGAATTCGAGCATCTGTCACAGAAAATCTTTGAAGAGAAAAACCGTCAGTTCAGCGAGCAGAGTCAGAAAGGGCTGGATTCTCTGCTGACACCTTTTAAAGATCAGCTGGAAGGGCTGCGCAAAAAAGTTGAGGACGTTTATGTGGCTGATGCCAAAGACCGTACCGAACTGAAAACCCAGATTGAAAATCTGCACAAACTGAATCAGCAGATGACGTCCGAAGCGCATGCCTTAATCACCGCCTTGCGTGGTGAGAAAAAAATGCAGGGTAACTGGGGTGAAATGGTACTGGAAACCGTGCTGGAGCGTTCCGGTCTGCGCAAAGGTGAAGAATATGTGCGCGAGCAGGTACATCAGGATGATGGCGGCAAAACTTACCGTCCGGATGTGATTATTAATCTGCCGGAAGGCAAACACATTGTGGTGGATGCCAAAGTCTCACTCAATGCCTACACAGATTATGTGAATGCCGAAGATGATGTCCAGCGCGATGCGGCATTAAAACGCCATATTGACGCAGTACGTAACCATATCCGTGGGCTCAGTGAAAAAGCCTACCAGCAGCTGCTGGGTATTAATTCACCGGATTTTGTCTTCCTGTTTATGCCGGTTGAACCCGCCTTTATGCTGGCCTTCCAACAGGATGAAAAACTTTTCAATGATGCCTTTGAGCAGCGCATTGTGGTCGTGACGCCAACCACTCTGTTGGCAACGCTGCGTACCGTGGCCAGTATCTGGGCCATTGAACGGCGCAATAAAAGTACCGAAAAACTGGCGGAGCAGGCCGGTAAGGTATACGACAAACTGGTGCTGGTGGTCGAAAAATTTGAAAAAGTCGGCAATCAGCTGGGCACCGTGCAGAAGTCCTATGACGATGCCTGGAACTCCATGAAAACCGGACGTGGTAACCTGCTCAGTCAGGCCGATACTTTCCGCAAACTTGGCGTGCGTTCGAAGAAAGAACTGGACAAAAAACTGACGCAGGAAGCCAACTCTGAGGCGGATTTATTTGATCTGGTTGAAGCGCCGGAAGATGAAACCCTGTGAAAAAAAACTGTGAAATAAAACCCTGTGAGGTAATAAAAGGCGTCAGTGCACTGGCCTGTTGGCTATGCACTGACGGTAGGCCGGGATTTCTGACAAAACATTTTAATCTTTGATTCTGGGTAGAATCAGACGCTTATGCAGCTTCTGCAGTAAGACTTCAGTCACGACAGCGATCACGAAGAAAGCAATCAGCGTATAGAGCACACCACTGGCGTTGCCGGCGCTGTAGATCAGCGCCAGCAGCATAGCGCCAAAACTCAGCACCATAGCCAGAATAATAATGCCTTTACTGGCGCCGGTTTCTTTTGCCAGTTTCAGGTGTCCGGCGTGCGTTACGCCGTGAATAAACAGAATAGATATGGAGCCGATTGCGGCGATTTCCGACAGATCAAACAACAGGGATAAAATAATAATCAACACCCCACTGATGATCAGACCTTCACGGCTGTGAGCAATGGGCTTGCCGAACTGTGCCGGCAGTTCCCCGTTTTTTGCCATATTGTAGGTGATGTTGGTCACCGCATAGAGGTTGGCATTGATGGCTGACGCTGTAGCAATCAGTGCAGTGATCGCCACAATGGTAAAGCCGGTCTGACCAAAAATAGGTCTTGCCGCTTCAGCCAGCGCAAAGTCTTTACTGGCGATGACATCTGCGACCGGCAGATTGCCAAAGACGGCAAAAGAAATAGCGATATACAGTCCCATCACCAGCAGGATGGAGATCATCATTGCCCGCGGCAGAGTTTTCTGCGGGTTGGGCATATCTTCTGCGGTATTGGTTATTACGCGGAAACCTTCATAGGCAAAGAAAGTAATCGCCAGGCTGAAAAATATTTGGCTGGCAGGCGGGTAGTGTGAGGGGGAGATATAATCACTCTTCAGATAGCCGATACCGGCCACGGAAAGGCCGACCAATACCAGAAATTTGACCCCGACGGTAACCGTTTCCCAGATGGCGACATCACGGGCACCACGCAGATTAATCAATACAAAAAGCACAATAATGCCGGATGACAACAGGTGATGAACCAGCGTGGTCTGCAGCTCCGGCGGAAAGAAGGTGACGGCATAATTGCCGAAGGCTTTGGCCACCAGACTGAGTGACACGACAGCGGCGAAAAACAACATAATGCCCATGGCACCGACGAAGGTACCGCTGCCATAAGCCTGGGCCAGATACTCGATAATACCGCCGGAAGACGGGTAACGTGCACCAAGTTTCCCCAGTGAGTAGCCACTGAACAGCGCAATGACGCCACCAAGGATAAATGAGATGTAAACCGCACTGCCGGAAATCGCGCTGGCTTCACCCAATAACGAGAATATTCCGGCACCCACCATTGCACCGACGCCCATGGATACAGCAGACCATGTACCGATTGGCTGAGTGGAGTTATGCATTGTCGATTTCCATGCTGAGAATTCAGGGCGCAGTGTACCCTGTCCGCATGACAACAACACTGAGCTGAATCCGGATAGCGTCATAAAGGTAAGGACATAAAGACAGGGGCAGAAAGGCAGGGCTGTGGCGGACAGGCGCTCTGGTGCCTGAAGCCGGCGTTAGCTAAAATGCGCACTCAGTTACCAGGCACGCCGGACTTTCCATGACTCACGATGATCAGCAACCAGACAATATCTATCAGACGCCGCTGGATGAGGTGCCGGGTTTTACCTTTGACGGCGCTGTCGCGCGGGTATTTCCGGATATGATCAAGCGCTCGGTCCCCGGTTATGCTGAGACCGTCGCCATGTCCGGCATTATTGCCGGGCGCTATGTAAAGCCGGGTTCCAATCTTTATGATCTGGGCTGCTCGTTGGGGGCGGTAACGCTGGCGATGCGTCACGGGGTACAGGCTGCAGGTGATGCCGGTCAGGGTTGCACGATCACCGGCATTGATAATTCTGCCTCAATGATTGAACGGGCAGAACACTATGTTGCACTCGATGAAGCTACGGTTCCTGTTTCTATGGTCTGCGGCGATATTGTTGGTTTCCCGCTGGAAAATGCCTCAGTCACCGCACTGAATTTTGTCCTGCAGTTTATTGCGCCGGAAATGCGCTTGTCGCTGTTGAACAGTATTGCTGAAGCCACTGTGCCTGGTGGTGCACTGATACTGTCGGAAAAAATCCGCTTCGATCCCTGGGAGCAGATGATGCAGGATGAACTGCATCTGGATTTTAAACGTGCCAATGGTTATTCCGAACTGGAAATCGCACAGAAACGCAGTGCGATTGAAAATGTTCTCATTCCGGAAAGCCATGAAGCTCATGTGGAACGTCTGCGTGAAGCTGGTTTCTCGCGCGTTATCCGCTGGTATCAGTGTTTCAATTTTGTATCCTATCTGGCGGTAAAATAATGACTGACAGCAACAATATCCTGCCGTGGTTTCATCATGTTCTGTCCGTTATGCAGGATGGCCCTCTGGCGCCGTGGGCAGATGTTCTGCCGCAGCAGCTGAATGAAATCCTGCACGAAAAAGAACACGGTGATCAGCAGCGCTGGCTTGATGCTGTGCTGGCATTACCAGACATTACGTCCGTTGAGGCGGATTTAAACAGCCACGATATTGCCTTAAAAAGCAGTGATCTGAGTGAGCAGCAAAGCGCGGAGGTGGATGCCTGCCTGCGTGGCTTAATTCCCTGGCGCAAAGGCCCGTTCCGCTTTTTTGATACCGATATTGATACCGAGTGGCGTTCTGACTGGAAGTGGGATCGCGTTGCACCGCACATTGCCCCCTTGCACGGTCGGGTGGTGCTGGATGTGGGTTGCGGCTCGGGTTATCACATGTGGCGTATGCTTGGTGCTGGTGCCAAGCGTGTTATCGGCGTTGATCCATCACGTTTATTCCTGATGCAGTTTCAGGCCTATAAAAAATACCTGCAAAGCGCTCAGGGCCAGGCAAATGCCGATTTGCTGCCATTAAAAATGGAAGATGTACCGCCGCGTCTGAAAGCCTTTGATACGGTGTTTTCCATGGGTGTGCTGTATCACCGCAAATCACCGATTGATCATCTGCAGGAGCTGAAAGATGCCTTGCGCCCCGGCGGCGAGCTGGTGCTGGAAACCCTGGTTATTGATGGCCCGCTGGGTGAAGTTCTGATGCCGGAAGATCGCTACGCCATGATGCGCAATGTGTGGTTTATTCCAACGCCGGAAACCCTGTTGCTGTGGTGTCGTCGAGTGGGACTGAAAAATGCTCGTGTGGTTGATTTAAACCAGACGTCGCTGGAGGAACAGCGCGCCACCGAATGGATGCGTTTTAATTCACTGAAGGATTTTCTTGACCCTGATGACGTGAATAAAACGGCCGAAGGCTATCCGGCACCGTTGCGCGCGGTGATTGTTGCAGAAGCCTGAGACGACACATTCTGCTCTGCATGCTGGCGGCGGAAATTCAGCGGCGATAACCCGGCATTGCGCCGTCGAAAAGCACGACCGAAGTTTGCCGGGTCGTTGTAGCCCAATAAGTGACTTATCTGCTGCACACTCAGACGGGTCGTTGTCAGATACTGACAAGCCATATCCTGACGCCATTGATCAAGTAATTCTTTATAGCTGGTGCCCTCACCGGCGAGACGTCGGCGCAGGGTGCGTGGCGACAACACCAGTTCATCTGCCACCTGTTCAAATGATGGAAAACGTCCTTTTGCCCGTGCCAGCATCATCTGAATCTGGCCACTTAAACGCTGCTGAGATTTCCACTTCAGCAATTGCTCTTCACACTGCTGTGTCGCCTGACGCTGAACCTGAGTGTCAGCCAGTTGCGAAGGCAGGCTCAGGTCTTCCTGTGGAATAACCAGCTGGTTTGCCACTTGATTAAAACGCACTTCGCAGGGGAAAAATGCCTGATAAAGTTCTCCGTATTCCGGCTCATCAAAAGCAAAGTCCACGCGAATTAATCGTGCTCGTTCAGCAGAAACAAAGCGTAAGACCGCGATTAATGTAACGATCAGTGCTTCCAGAAAGGTGGCGCGAATGTCTCCCAGCGTATACAGCTCGTCCATCTTTAAGCAGGCGTAGCGACCTTGCTGTTCCATTCGTAATGACACCAGCGGCGTGCGGGTAGCGACGTACTGGCAGGCAATGTCGGCAGCTTCCCCCAGTGTGGAGCTGCTCATCGCTGCCAGCCCTAACAAACCATGTGTGGTAATTGTTAGTTGGCTACCCAGATAAAGCCCTAGTGCGGGTTCATCAATTTCATTGCGGGATTCTCGTATCAGAGCACTGAATTGTTGCCAGTTGAGTTTGCCATCCAGAGCTTCAGTACAGCGTTCATCGACCCCGGCACGGACGCAGATCATCGACGCAGAACCGCCCCGGCCGGAAATTAGATTCAGCAGATTCGGTACATAGTTTGTGGGCAGCAGAAAGCTGTCATGCAGGGTGTCGATGGTCATGCCTCTTATCTTATCGCCTGCCGTCTCGCTGAAAAGACCATGGCCTCTAATGACCATTTCTTGTCTGCTGGTGCTGTAATCCCTTTTTGCGCAAACACTTAAAGTGAGTGCATAACAACAAGGATAAAGGCTCAGGCTTATGCTCTCATTGTTTCGCAAGAAAACCCGGTCCATCACGCTTGATAACACTCAACAGACACTGGTGGCTGAACCGGGAGAAACCATTTTGCAGGCAGCACTGCGAGAAGGTATTCGCTTTCCGCACAGTTGTCGTGTTGGTGGCTGTGCCGTATGCAAATGCAGACTGCGGCAAGGGCAGGTAAAAGAACTGACTGAGAGCGCTTACGTACTGAATACCGAAGATTTGGACAACGGCTACATTCTCGCCTGCCAGAGTGTACCAAAATCGGACATTAGTATTTCTGTTCCCGACTGGGACGAACGCAGCCCGGACCATGTAATACAGAGCGTCACAGGTACGATCACCGGACAACGTTTTCTGACCCATGATATTACCGCCATTACCATCGAGCTGGAGCAGCCACTGATATTTACTGCCGGACAGTATGCACAGCTGTCATTTGTCGATGGTCGTGCGCCTGCCCGTTCGTATTCGTTTGCTTCTGTCTGTGCGCAGAGCGGCACAAAAACGATTGAATTTTTTATTCGCAGTATCGAAGGCGGTGCTTTATCGCCGCGCTTTCGTGATCCGGCCATCCGCGGTGCGCAGGTAAATATCGAAGGGCCGTACGGAGATTTCTGGTTACGCCCGGATGACACACCAATTTTTGCTATTGCCGGTGGTAGTGGCCTGGCGCCGCTGCTCAGCATTTTGCGTCAGGCTTTAGCTGACCACTCAACCCGCCCGGTGACCTTATTGTTTGGTGCTCGTACTCAGGCAGACCTGTATGCGCTTGACGAAATTGCAGACCTGAAAAAGCAGTGGCGGGGGGCATTTGAATTTACTCCTGTGTTGTCGTCAGAGCCTGAAGACTCTGATTGGCAGGGTTTGCGAGGGTGGGTAACGCAGGCAATTGAAGGGCGTATCAGTGGCACCAGTCAGGTGTATCTGTGCGGACCCGCAGGAATGATCGATGCGGCAATCGACGAATGTCAGAAATTCAGCGTTCGATCGACGCAGATATTCTTCGACAAATTTACTGACAGCCGTGACTTGGCGGTTAACGGAAAAATGGCGTCCGCCTGAATTAAGCAAATTACTCGTTAAAAAAATAATAAGGAGATAGGAAATGTTTAAATACACCAAGTACACACTTTTTCATATGCTCACCATTCCATTTGGGATTGGTGTGACATTGGGGGGCGACTGGATGTATGCCGGTCTGGTGTTTGCTGTTGGCTTTGTGGTTGTTGGCGATCTGTTGATGGGTGACGACACCAGCGAGCCAGAATACGAAGCGCCCTGGCTTCTTAACCTGCAGCTGTATTCTTCATTGCTGCTGATTGTGGTGATGAATTTCCTGATGGTCTGGAGCGTGGCTGATGCCGATGTACTGGGCTATGGCGCTCTGGTGCAACAGTTCACCGGCTTTGACGCACTGGCTGCGCGCGAAGCCAATAGCTGGCCGCAATACGCTGCCGCCATTCTCGGCTGTGGCCTGCTAACCTCGGTGGTGGGTACTATCGTTGGTCATGAGCTGACACACCGCACATGGGATCCGATGGCTATGTTTATTGGTCGCTGGTTGCTGGCGTTCAGCTGGGATACCGGCTTCTCGATCGAGCACGTCTATGGTCATCACATTTATGTGGGTTCAACCGATGACCCGGCAACCGCACCACGTGGACGTAATGTGTATTACCACATTCTGGCGTCTACCTGGAAAGGCAACATCAGCGCCTGGAATCTGGAAAAGAAGCGTCTTAAGAAAAAACGTCTGCCGGTCTTCAGTCACCACAACCTGTATATCCGTGGTCTGCTGATGTCACTGGCACTGGAAGTTGCAGCCTTTGTCATGGCTGGCTGGGTTGGTGTGGCAGTCTTTACTGCAACCGCGCTGATTGCCAAAGCGTTTCTGGAAATTGTCAATTTTATGGAACACTACGGCATGGTACGCAACGTCAAAACACCGGTACAGCCATACCACAGCTGGAATACCAATAAGCGCATCAGCTCCTGGGCAACCTTTAACCTGACGCGTCATTCTCACCATCATGCACAAGGCGATGTTCCTTTCCAGAAACTGCGCCCTTATCAGGATGCACCCATGATGGTTAACGGTTATCTGACCACCATTTTCCTGACCCTGATTCCACCACTGTGGAACGCTATTATGGTACCGAAAGTACTGGACTGGGATCGTCGTTTTGCCAGTGCAGAAGAACTGAAGCTGGCCATGCAGGCGAATAAACGCAGCGGTATTAAAGCTTTTATGGAGCAGGACTACAGCGACCTGATTCGCCAGAAGCAGGCCCTGAACACAACCAGCAGCAACCGCACGGTTCAGGCGGCATAAATGAACCACTTGTAACGTGGGAGCGTTAAGACGGGCAGAGGTAATGTGAGCGAGTTACCGCTACTGCCGGATTCTTTCCGGGGCTTTTGCCCCGTTTTTTTATTGGCCGTAAACAGCTACTGATGCCGATATTCAGCAGACCCTCTGAAACATTCTGATACATAAGTCTACGCATTCCGGGGTTGCAATCGTTTTGCAGCCGGGCGTAGTATGGAAAACATGATTACGAAAACACGCACACAAACCATGATGTCGAACGAAGCCACTGCCACCGCAGCGGCTTCTTCCTGCGTGTTTAACTGGTGGTTCTATGGCTATTACTTTAGCCAGGAGTCAGGCCGCCTGTAAGCAAACGCTTAGTTCCCCAGGGCAGTCTGAATCAGATGACTGCCAACGGTATCAAACCCCGACTGGCAGTCAGCCACTCGGGGTTTTTTATTGGCTTTAAAAAACTGCAACGTCAGGACATTACTATGAATACTCAGTCTGCAGCCGCATCACAACGTCTGAAAACGCACGCACGGGTTAATCGATTTAGCCGTGGCGAAGCCTCGTATTGGTATTGATTCACGCTTCGCCAGCCGTACAGAAATACAGACACGTTTGCAGATGAATAAGAGGATTAAATAATGAAAACTAACGCAGAAAAAAATACGACAACAACAACCAGTAACGACCCGGCGGTACGCCCACTGAGCACGCCACGCCAGCTGAAAGCCGATATGCCGTTAAGCGAAGAGCTGGCGGTACAGGTTGAACAGCAGCGCCAGCAAATTCGTGACTTGCTGGAAGGCAACGACCAGCGTCTGCTGATCGTTACCGGCCCGTGCTCGATTCACGATGAAGAAGCGGTACTGGATTACGGTCGCCGTCTGGCCGGACTGAACGAACAACTGAAAGATAAACTGCTGATTGTGATGCGTGCCTACGTGGAAAAACCGCGTACCAGCGTTGGCTGGAAAGGTCTGGCCTACGACCCGGCGCGTAACGGCAAAGGCGATATGGCTGAAGGTATCCGTCGTTCCCGCACCATTATGCTGAAGTTGGCTAATCTCGGTCTGCCACTGGCGACCGAAGCACTGAATCCGCTGGTGATGCGTTACCTGGATGATCTGGTGAGCTGGACTGCTATTGGCGCCCGCACCTCAGAGTCACAGACACACCGGGAAATGGTCAGCCATCTGCCGATGCCAGTGGGTATTAAAAACAGCACGGACGGTTCAGCGTCTAACGCCATTAACGCCATGATTTCTGCCCGCCACAGTCACCACACGCTGGGCGTGGATGTGGACGGTCAGATGGCCATGCTCGACACCCCGGGAAATCCGGATACTCATCTGGTGCTGCGCGGCGGTCATGGCCTGACCAACTACGATGCAGCCTCCATCGCGGCATCTCTGGCTGAGCTGGAGCAGGGCGGCTGTCATGCTAAAGTGATGGTGGACTGCAGCCATGCTAATGCCTGCAAACAGCACGAGCGTCAGATTCCGATTGCTCTGGAAGTGGTTGATCAGAAGCTGGCCGGAAACGACGGCATTCTTGGTCTGATGCTGGAAAGCTTCATTACCGCCGGGCGCCAGAACGACAGCGGTGAGCTGGTTTACGGTCAGTCCATCACCGACGCCTGCATTGGCTGGGTTGAAACTGAGGAGCTGCTGCGCGGCATTCATCAGAAATTATCCTGAGCGATCCGCTACTCACAGCGCCCGGAATCTGCTTTCCGGGCAGCTGGTATGTAGGGCCTGCTGCTCCAGGGCCTTACCATCCACCTCACTGCAACACTGTGTATTGCCGCAACACGCGGCAGGTAGCTGGTTAAATGCACCATAGTCCGTACACTGAAGGTAAATAAAACAGCGCACGGAGTTTAACCATGTCTGATTCATCCTATACACCACCAAAGGTATGGCAGTGGGAACCGGGTAACGGCGGCAAATTTGCCAGTATTAACCGTCCGGTCGCGGGACCAACCCATGACAAAGAATTGCCGGTCGGCAAGCATCCACTGCAGCTGTATTCACTGGCCACACCGAATGGTGTAAAGGTCACGATTCTGCTGGAAGAGTTGCTGGAAGCCGGTATTAAAGAAGCAGAATACGATGCCTGGCTGATCAATATCATCGAAGGTGATCAGTTCGGCTCCGGCTTTGTTGATGTGAATCCTAACTCGAAAATTCCGGCCATGATGGATCACAGTGTGGAACCATCTCAGCGGCTGTTTGAATCCGGCTCGATCCTTAAATATCTGGCGGAAAAATTTAACGCTTTCATTCCTGAATCGGCCAGCGGCAAAGCAGAATGCTTTAACTGGCTGTTCTGGCAGATGGGTAGCGCGCCGATTCTGGGTGGCGGTTTCGGGCATTTCTATGCCTATGCGCCAGAGAAATTTGAATACCCGATTAATCGCTTCACCATGGAAATTAAGCGTCAGCTGGACGTACTGGATCGTCACCTGGCGGATAACCGCTATATGTGCGGTGATGATTATTCAATTGTCGATATGGCGATTTATCCGTGGTATGGCGTGCTGGCGCAGGGTGGTCTGTACGACGACGCCCATGAGTTTATTGAAGCGCATACCTACAAAAATGTATTGCGCTGGGCAGGTGAACTGGCAGAGCGTCCGGCGGTTAAACGCGGCAAACTGGTGAACCGCACCTGGGGTGATGTCCAGCTGGCGGAACGCCACGACGCCAGTGATTTTGACGGTCTGGTTTAAAACCGACCCCGCGAAAGAATAAAAAACGGAGCAACTGCTCCGTTTTTTATTGCGCTCTTCCTGCCGCTTTTCCCGTCGCCTTTCTTACTGCTTTTTTGAACGCTTTTATGGCTGCTGCGGCTGACTGTTGTATGCCTGCGTGCCCCATAAGGGTACGGTTGAAAGGCTGTGTTTATAGCTGCCGGATGTCTCTTTGGTTGAATAAGAAATGTACATCAGTGTCTGATTGGCGGCATCGTAAATACGGCGCACTTTCATATTCTTAAAGAAAATACTCTTCGACTTTTTAAACACCACGTCACCGGATTTGCTCTTATCGATCTGGGCGATCATGGCAGCTGTGATCTCGCCTGTCTGACGGCAGGAAATCGAGCTGTCGCTGGGGTCAGAAAGATCGAGATCGGCTTCCACCGAAGCAACGTGGCAGGTAACACCGGTGACAATCGGGTCGTTCAGAAAATCCAGTTTGATGTCTTTGGTGGTAAACAGGCCCAGCGAGACATCACCTACCTCATTGTTGTCGCAGCCGCTGAGCAGCAGGGCGCAAACCGGTATCAGGGCGATTGAGCGGGCGGATGACAGGACAGATGAAAAAACATATAAAGAAAATGGCATGGCAACCTCCGGTGTCAGAAGCGGGCAGTGTATCAGGATCAGCGTGCGCAAAACTTACCATTTGCGCACAACCTGAGCCCGGAAACCGCGAAAAGAGAGGAAATCTGACAGCTCTGAATACAGCCGGTTCTTGGCGTGCGGCTGCTGGCATACGGCAAGTCATTACATTTCTTCAGGAATTAACCCCATTCGAGCGCATTCTGGTGCATAATGGTGGCGCTTTATGCCCGAAGGGCATTCCTTAAGATTAATATTGAGAGAGAATCATGCCTGATTGCCCAAAGTGCAGTTCTGAATACCCTTACGAAGATGGTCCAAGCTATGTGTGCCCAGAGTGCGCTTATGAGTGGCCGATCAATGGCGAAGCGGCGGAAGACGGACTGGTTGTTAAAGATTCCAATGGTGCGATTCTGGAAGACGGTGACAGCGTTACTGTGATTAAGGATCTGAAGGTGAAAGGCTCATCTTCTGTGGTCAAAGTAGGCACCAAAATCAAGAATATCCGTTTGGTGGAAAGTTCAGACGATCACAATATTGACTGTAAAATCCCGGGTATTGGTGCTATTAAAATTACGCCGAAATTCGTTAAAAAAGCGTAATTCTGCATAAAGCTATTAAGCCGAAAACAGGTTATGCCGGAGCAGCAATCGCTGCTCCTTCTTTTTCTGCAGTTCAGGCGCCTGCCTTCAGCAGACTGCTCAGAAACTCTTTAAAACCCCTCAAAAACCCTTATGTTCGTAGGCTGCAAAGGCATCAGCTGTTGGCGGATTTTCGGCAACATCACGCACTGCCTGTTCCAGCTGGCTGAAAAACAGAGGGACATCACGTTGCCGTTTCACCTGTTCGAACACGGCGCGGATTTCCATGGATTGCATGGAAAAATAATGCAGCCATTGCTTCAGCCTGTCGGTCTGCGCTTTGTCTGGCAGGTGGGATAAATGCGGCACCAGATCATGCATCAGTTGCAGATGCTCAGACCAGCTCAGGTTCCGGTGCTGTGGACCACCCTGATCGGCTTTAATGCGCAGGCCGAGATCGGGCACGGCAACCAGTCCGCGGCCAATCATCAGCGTATCGCAGTGGCTTTCTGCCATACATTGGCGTGCCTGCTCAGGCGTCCAGATTTCACCATTGGCCAGCACCGGAATGCTCATAATCTCTTTGATACGGGCGATCCATTCCCAGTGAGCCGGTGGCTTGTAACCTTCGGTTTTGGTGCGTGCATGCACGGTTAACCACTGGATGCCGCCATCTTCCAGCGCTTTGGCATTGGTCAGGGCGAGGGTTTTATCTTTGAAGCCCAGGCGCATTTTGGCGCTTACCGGGATATGCGCCGGAACTGCAGCACGCACTGCACTGGCAATTCTGTGCAGCAGATCCGGGAATTGCAGTAAAACCGCTCCGCCCTGGCTGTTGTTAACGGTTTTCGCCGGACAGCCAAAGTTCAGGTCGATAGCAGGCGCACCCAGTTCGACGGCTTTTACCGCATTGGCTGCCATCATGTCCGGATCGCAGCCCAGTAATTGCACGTGTACCGGCGTGCCAGCCAGGGTTTTACCGCGCAAATCGCCCTGATGGTTCAGCTCCGGACAATAGCGACGGAAGACTTTAGCAGGATAGACCTGATTCGTGACCCGTATAAACTCAGTGACACAATGATCAATACCACCGACGCGGGTAAGAATATCGCGCAGGTTATGGTCCATCAGTCCTTCCATAGGGGCGAGGGCGATGTAGGGTTTATGTGCAGGGGAGTAAAGCGGCAGAGAACCAGTGAACATAGATTAAGGATGCGAATGATTTACGGCTGAGTATATTCCGGATTTATCTCATATTCGAGTTATATAAATAACGTGAATAATGAACAACACCGGATATTATAACTGCGTAGTCTCTGATTGCCCGGGTGATTTTATCTGACAACTGTTTGATTTATGTCCAGTTGGCCCGTGCTTTGTGTTGCGCCTATATACCCTTTTAAGTAATCTGTGCCGGCTTTGCCAGCCCGGTTGGGAGGGGTTTTTGCGCCCTGAAGAAACCGGCCGGGGAACGATTTTAATAATATTGAGGAGCCCCCTGCATGTCTGAGCCAAGTCTCGTCGCACAGGGTTTGGAATTGATGGTATTCGGTATGGGTGTGGTATTCGTCTTTCTGACGATGCTGGTATTCGTAACCGGATTCATGTCCAAGCTGGTAAATAAAATTGCACCTGTTCAGGAAGCAGCGCCGGTACCCGTGCGTGCTGCAGCCCCTCAGGGAGCAGACCCGCAATTGCTGAAAGTACTTTCAGCAGCGGTAAAAGAACATCGCGCGCGCCAAAAGTAGCCCGCGGTTTACCTTAACCCAAACGTATAACAACGTTAATGGAAGAAAAGGCCATCACCCATGACCGATTCTAAAAAATTAGGAATTACTGACGTCGTACTCCGCGACGCTCACCAATCCATCCTCGCCACCCGCATGCGTATCGACGATATGCTGCCAATTGCTGCCAAACTTGATCAGGTAGGTTACTGGTCTCTGGAAAGCTGGGGTGGAGCGACTTTTGACTCCTGCATCCGCTTCCTCGGGGAAGATCCATGGGATCGTATCCGCGAATTTAAGAAAGCCATGCCGAACACCAAACACCAGATGCTGCTGCGTGGTCAGAACCTGCTGGGCTACCGTCACTATGCTGACGACGTGGTCGAGAAGTTCGTAGAACGTGCTGCCACCAATGGTGTTGACGTATTCCGTGTGTTCGACGCAATGAACGATCCGCGCAACCTGCAGACTGCCTTACAGGCGGTTAAAAAGCAGGGCAAACACGCGCAGGCGACCCTGTCTTATACTACCAGCCCGGTTCACACTCTGGACGCCTGGGTTGATCTGGCCAAGCGTATTGAAGACATGGGCGCTGATTCCATCGCCATCAAAGATATGGCCGGTGTTCTGACGCCTTATGCCGCTTTCGAACTGGTATCCCGTCTTAAAGGTCAGACTGACCTGGAAGTTCAGCTGCACGCTCACGCGACCGCTGGTCTGTCCGACATGACCATTCTGAAAGCCGTAGAAGCCGGTATCGACCGTGTTGATACTGCGATCTCTTCTATGTCCATGACTTACGGTCACACTGCTACCGAATCTGTGGTTGCTGCTCTGGCTGGTACCGAGCGTGACACCGGTCTGGATCTGAACCTGCTGGAAGAAATTGCTGCTTACTTCCGTACTGTACGTAAGAAGTACGCTAAGTTTGAAGGCGCTCTGAAAGGCACCGACAGCCGTATTCTGGTTGCACAGGTTCCTGGTGGTATGCTGACCAACATGGAAAACCAGCTGCGCGAGCAGGGTGCTTCTGACAAGTTCGACGAAGTACTGAAAGAAATCCCACGCGTACGTGAAGACCTGGGCTTTATCCCGCTGGTAACACCAACCTCTCAGATCGTTGGTACGCAGGCGGTACTGAACGTACTGACCGGCGAGCGTTACAAGTCTATCTCTAAAGAAACTCAGGGCATCCTGAAGGGTGAATACGGTGCTGCACCGGCTCCGATGAACGCAGAGCTGCAGGCCCGTGTTCTGGATGGCGCAGAAGCCATCACCTGTCGTCCGGCTGACCTGATCGAAAACGAACTGGATAAAGTGATTGCTGACGTTGAGAAACTGGCCGCGGACAAAGGCATCAAGCTGTCTGCTGACAAGATTGACGACGCTCTGACTTACGCCATGTTCCCGCAGATTGCACCTAAGTTCCTGGAGAACCGTGGCAATCCGGATGCCTTCGAGCCAGCGCCAAAAGGTGATGCTGAAGATACCTTCACCGTAACCGTTGATGGTAACGAGTACGTGGTGAAAGTAGACGAAGGCGGTGATGTTAAAGAACTGGCTCCGGTTAACGGTGCGCCAATGTCTTTCGGTGGCGATTCCGGTAATGCCGGTGCAGCACCAGCCGCAGCCGTTGGTGGCGGTGACCCGATTGCTGCGCCTCTGGCCGGTAACGTCTGGAAAGTTCTGGTGCAGCCGGGTGATGTGGTTGGCGAAGGTGACGTAGTACTGATCCTTGAAGCGATGAAGATGGAAACTGAAGTACGTGCTCCACGTGCCGGTACCATCGGCAGCGTGAGTGCCAAAGAAGGTGTAGCTGTTAAAGTCGGCGACACTCTGTACACCCTGGCTTAAGGGGAGGTAAATCATGCAAAGTCTGATTAACCTCTGGCACGATACCGGTCTGTATCACATGGAGTCCGGCCAGGTCATTATGATGCTGGTTGGCTTCCTGATGCTGTTTCTGGCAATCAAAAAGGGCTTCGAGCCACTGCTGCTGCTGCCGATTGCGGTTGGTACTCTGATGGTGAACATTCCGGGCGCAGGCCTGGGATGGTCCGCCGCAGAAGCGGCCATCCGAACCGGTGACGCGTCGCTGCTGGCGCAGTTCCGTGATCTGTTCAGCCTGGCGGCTGATGCGACAGTTCACGATGTTCTGCATGCCTACCACAATGCTGAAGCGACTCTGTACAAGAAAGCTCTGGCACTGGGTGCCGGCGCAGGCTTCGAAAACGGTATGCTGTACACCTTCTACAGCGTGACGATTGCCAGTGGTGTTGCGCCACTGCTGATCTTCATGGGTGTTGGTGCTATGACGGATTTTGGTCCGCTGCTGGCCAACCCTAAAACTCTGCTGCTGGGTGCTGCTGCTCAGTTCGGTATCTTCGGTACTATCGCCGGTGCGGTGCTGCTGACGGATGCCGGTCTGATGGACTTCACTCTGCAACAGGCTGCTGCTATCGGTATCATCGGTGGTGCGGACGGTCCTACTTCGATCTTTATTGCATCGAAACTGGCCCCTGAACTGCTGGGTGCGATTGCGGTTGCGGCATACTCTTACATGGCTCTGGTACCGCTGATTCAGCCGCCGATCATGAAAGCTCTGACCACTGAGAAAGAGCGTCAGATTGCCATGGTGCAGCTGCGTGAAGTAACCAAGGGTGAGAAGATTGTATTCCCGATTGCGGTACTGATTCTGGTGGCTCTGCTGCTGCCGTCTGCAGCACCTCTGCTGGGTATGTTCTGCTTCGGTAACCTGATGAAGGAATCCGGTGTGGTTGAGCGTCTGAGCGATACGTCGCAAAACGCCCTGATCAACATCGTGACCATCTTCCTCGGTCTGTCCGTGGGTTACAAAATGAGCTCCGATGCCTTTCTGAATGGCAGCACTCTGGCGATTATCGTTCTGGGTCTGATTGCCTTCTGTGTAGGTACTGCAGCGGGTGTTCTGATGGCTAAGCTGATGAACAAGCTGACCAAAGATCCGATCAACCCTCTGATTGGTTCCGCCGGTGTATCCGCTGTACCAATGGCTGCCCGTGTATCCAACAAAGTGGGTCTGGAAGCCAATGGTCAGAACTTCCTGCTGATGCACGCCATGGGCCCTAACGTGGCTGGTGTGATTGGTTCAGCAGTGGCTGCCGGTGTAATGATTTCCTTCTTCGGTTAATCATTATTCCACACCAAAAAAGAAGCGCCTTCGGGCGCTTTTTTTATGGCTGTTCTGCGGCGTTTAATGCTGCCTTTACAGCTGCCTTTACAGCTGCCTTCATTTTTATTCGTTGCGAATAATTCTTCTCTGTCGTCGTTTACCATTGAGCTGTCCGAGTCTTAAAAGTACCTTTGTGCCACTTTTAAAACGCATTCATAAGGAAATAAAAGTGCGCTCATTACGACCTCTCGTGTTATCCCTCGCAGTCCTTCCATTTGCATTAACGGCTCACACTGCAGTCGCCGGAGCCGCCAGCGAAGCCGATCAGCTGAACACTCAGATTTCCGAAGCGGCTGAGGCAGAAGAGCAGTCCGGATTTATCGCCGGAGCCAATCTGTCGACCAGTCTTTCTGGTGAAGGGCAGGATGATATCGATGGTTATCCGACCTTTACCTATGACCTGGATTCAGGCTCTTTCAGTGCCTTTGTTGGTTATCAGACTAAGCGTAATAACCGCATTAAGCTGGCCTTTGAATCCCGTTCGTTCGGCTTTGAAGGTACCAGCGAAGAAGAAACCGCAACCGGGCTGAGACTGGACTGGGATTTTGTTTATGGCAAAAGCAAAGTGCATCCGTTCTGGAGTATTGGCTTTGGCAGCTACCGTTTGTCCGATCCATTGATTCTTGAAGATACGTCGATTGAAGGGGAAGATCTGTCAGGCTTCTCATTTCAGTTAGGTCTGGGTGTTAAGATTGATTTAAATAAAAAGGCTGAGCTGTCGTTGGGCTTTGAACGCCAGGCGATTGGCTGGCAGGAAGTTGAAATTACCGGCCGCTACGATGTGTCCATTCAGTCTATTTATGCGCATAACTCCGTCAGTGCTGGCGTGTTGCTGCACTTTTAAATCAGATTGGGTGCGGCTTTATCAGCTTTAGTGCTCTGTTAGTCTCACTGATCCGTTAAAAAATCTGGTATTCAGGCCGGTGGTGCATTAAAAAAAACGGTGCTTTTGCACCGTTTTTTATGGCTGGTTCACTATTTTTGACTGATTTTTTGATTCTCAGTCGTCAGCGGGCAGGCAGAAACTGGCCAAAGCCTTTTTCCTGCCCCAGTGCAGCAACGGGTTGATCGTTATCAATAGCGATACGGCCATTAATAATAACGTAAGGTACTGCGCCTGGGTTGCGGTTTACCATACGTTGTAAGCCATCAAAATTCTGCATTTCAGCCCAGTATTCCAGCTCAAGATCCTGATCCAGGCGTTGCGGATTAATAATGCAGATATCGGCCCGGCTGCCAGGGCGTATATAACCGGCATCGATGCCAAACCAGTCAGCCTGCTCACCGGTTAAACGCCAGACAGCTTTTTCCAGCGACATAACAGGTTCTTTCTTGCCGTTATCGTGTTGTTCACTGCTTTCTTTTACCAGTTTTAAAAAGCGCAGCGGCAGATTATAAAAGGCCATATTACGGATATGGGCGCCGGCGTCGGAGAAGGTAATTAATGTGTGTTTCTTCTGTACCATTTCTTTCAGTTTATTCTCGCGGTGATTGCCGATGACGGTGTACCAGCGCAGCTCGCGCCCATATTGCACCATCAGGTCCAGAAACAGATCAACCACGTGCATATTCCGCTGAATCGCGATGGTGGCAAAATCGAGTCCGATGAGGTTTTTATCAGGGCAATCGAGAATCACGGCATCGCCAAAGTCCCGTTGCCAGACCCGCGGTGAGAGTTTCTGTTTATAAAATTTACGGAAGCTGCGGCGATAATTTTCATCCTGAAAAAGGCGGTTGCGTTCAACCTGAGTTTTCAGATCAAGCGCCAGTTCACCGGCTCCGAACTCTTCAAACAGCACCACATCAATGCCGTCGGCATAAACCTTAAAGGGAGTTGGCAACAGCTGCCAGCGGAAGTCACCACCGAGCATTCGAGTGAACCAGCCAACCAGATCGGCCATGGGGCGCAGGGTTGGGTTACCTTTTAAATCCAGCATGGAAATCAGCGTGGTTTTCAGCGGTTTGCCCAACGGCAGAATGGCCTGGCCGATATAGTCAAAAATTTGCAGTGGATTTGCAGCATTCGGAGCGCCCTGATGAATCCGGCCGTATTGGCGCAGCAGGTGGTTGAGGCGTTTTACTTCTTTCCAGCGGGCGTAAGTACTGGGCAGACTTTTTGACCACTGGCGGTCACCGTCGACTTTATCCCACTTCAGACACATGGTCGAAAGACCGATAAATCCCAGTCGCAGGGATTCTTCAAGAATATCTTCCATGCGCTGCATTTCTGCCTGGGTTGGCTGTTCTGTACGCTCTGTTGCCCGTTTAAGCCCCATAACAGAGGTGCGCAGATCGCTGTGACCGAGCATGGATATCAGGTTTGGACCAAGCGGTTGTTTCTGAATAAAGGCCAGCCAGCTGGCCGGGCTGTTCCAGCATTTATGTTGCTGCAATATCGGTAAAACCTTTTCTCTGGGAACAGTTTCTACCCGGGTGAACAGGTCTGATGCGTCTTCAGTATCGCTGCACACCATACTCAGGCTGCAGCTGCCGACCAGAACCGTGGTCACACCGTGGCGCACAGATTCAGACAGCGCAGGCGCTACAATCAGTTCCGCATCGTAATGGGTGTGGCTGTCGATAAAGCCGGGCGTGATCCAGCAGCCTGTTGCGTCGATAACACGCTCTGCGCTGTCCGCGAAAAAGGCTTCGGACTGGATTTTTACAACGCGCCCGCTGTTGATCGCCAGACTGCATATTCTGGCCGGGGTGTCGGGGCTGCCATCAAACAGAAGTCCGTCATTGATGATCAGATCGAAAGTGTTCACAGGTTCAGAGTTCACAGGTTCAGAGTTCATAGGTCCACCTGAAAGGTTGTTATTGTTTTTATAGTTGCTGCTGAGTTGTCTTTATTCTTGTTGCAGCGAACCTGTTCAGGTTAAATTCTGTACACAATAAAAACTTATCATTTTATGACACGATGCCAATGGAATATGCCTCAACCCAATACCGGGTACGTCGCGGAGCCCTGAGTGGCTTTGATTCTCTGATCCGGGCGCATGGCGGTTCACTGGCCGACCTGCTGACATCCTGTGGTATGGCTGAGCGGGATCTGGATTTTCCGGAAGAACGCATGGCGGTTACTGATCTGGTGGCGCTGTTAAATGCTGCGGGATGTCTGCCTGGCTTGCAGCAGAGTGGCCTGCAGCTGGCTGCAGTGCAGGGGCTGGAAGTGATCGGAGTGCTCGGCCGCCTGCTGCTGGAAGCTGAAACACTGGGTGACGCCTTCGCTCTGGTGAACCGTTATATGACGCTGCACAATCAGGGAGAGCGCTGGCGTATTACCGACTTCGGCCACTGTGTCGCGGTACAGCGTTACGAGCATGTCTGCTTCGATCAGGATGCGCGGCAATATCACGAACTGGCGCTGGGAAACTGTCTGCGTCTGATGGAAATTCTTGCCGGGTGCAGAATCCAGCCTGTGCGTGTTGAGTTTGTGCACCGGCCTTTGGCTGCAGAGGCAGATTACCGCCGGTTTTTCCGGTGTGATGTGCGCTTCGGCGAGGAGCAGGATCAGCTCTTAATTGCGAAAGAGGTACTGACGCTGCCGGTATCTGTGCGCAATGATGCCGGGTCTGTATCGGCTGATTTTATCGACAGGCTCAGTCAACAATATCCGGATGATCTGCGCGCTCAGGTTAAGACAGTTATTATGCAACTCTTGGGCAGTGGGCGGCATTCAATTGAAGATGTCGCGCTATTACTGAACGTACATCCGCGGACTTTGCAACGGCGGCTGGCGGAGGACAGCATTGTTTTTCGTCAGCTGCTGAATGAAGTGCGCAGTAATCTGGCGTGCTGGCATCTGACATCGTCTGATATCGATATCACACGATTATCGGCAGCATTGGGATACAGTGATGTCAGTGGGTTCAGTCGGGCATTCCACCAATGGCATGGCTGTTCACCACGCCATTGGCGGAATCAGAGGGGCAGCACTTAGCTGTGATACATGCTGGAAATAATGTCGATAGAAGGGCGCAGGGTATCGCGCCAGCATTCTTCCAGTTCGCGGGAGAACTCAGGATCGTGCTTGTAGAGGGTTTCAATCAATGAATCCATCCACAGGCTGTAATAGATCGGATTGATGTTCATGCGCTTTTTACTGTGGCTTTCGCCCAGCATGCGGATTTTGGTATCCGGCATGCCACGGGCGTGCATAATCAGCCAAAGAACACCACCGCGTACCAGCGCGCGTAATGACGCCATATCGGTATTGGCAAATAGTGCCCGGACATCCGGTGATTTACCTAACAGGGTGTTATAAAAATCTTCAAAAAATACGGGTTTATCGCAGCTTCTTCCATAACTCTGGAAAACCGCATCGGCATTGATCATTCGTGATTACCTTGCTTGCTCAGACCGGCGGTTTGGGATACCGCACTTTTTATGGTTGGCATAAGAACCCCTGCTTCTGCTATTAACAGGGACAGTTTTCAGGCCGCAAAGATTACTCCTAAGCCATATAAATTGCAAAAGGGTCAATATGATTTTTACGCACGGAATGTTGCGTACTCAAAATACCTTCTGCATTGCCTTATCCAGCTTTTGCCAATCGAAACGGCTGCGTACCGAGGCTGCAAGGCGGTTAATCTGCTGTTCGCGTATATCGTTAAAGTCGACATTGTCAGGAGCAGACAAACCGGCCCATTGCAGGACTGCTGACAGGGCGGGGGCAGTATCAAAAAGTCCGTGCCAGTAAGTCGCAAAAACAGAACCATCGTCCGATAAAAGTCCGCAGCCGACGTCTGTTAAGTTATTGTCGGTACTAATACCTAAGTGTATTTCGTATCCCTGTGCGGCAACCGGTTGCTGTCCGGGAAACTGCAGAAAACCCGTCTGTAACTTAAGTGTTTTTTCTGGTTTTAATTCTGTATCCAGATTCAGCAGATTCAGCCCATGGCTGTTGCCACTGTCGCCTTCTGTCCCCTGGGGATCGCGGATATTTTTCCCTAACATTTGCAGACCGCCACAAATGCCCAGCAATTTTCCGCCATAGCGCAGATGTTTGCGGATGTGAGTTGGCCAATCACATGTCTGTTCCTTCAACCATTGCAGATCGGCGCGGGTATTTTTTGAGCCAGGCAGAATAATAAGGTCAGATGGCGGTGGCGTTTGCCCCGGGCCCACAAAGGTCAGATTGACCTGCGGATGAACCTGCAACGCATCGAAATCGGTGTGATTGCTGATGCGCGGATACACGGGCACCACAACGTTTAACTGTGTGGCGGTTTTTTCTTTTCCGTGATTGAGGCTGAGGGAATCCTCGGCATCCAGGTAAAGCCCCTGCAAATACGGCAAAACAGCCAGCACGGGTTTACCGGTTTTTTCTTCCAGCCAGTCCAGACCATCCTGCAGCAGCCGGATATCACCGCGGAAACGGTTGATGACAAAACCTGTGATGCGTTGCTGTTCACTTTCACTGAGGCAGGCAAGGGTGCCTATGATATGAGCAAAGACGCCACCACGGTCGATATCGGCAATCAGAATCACCGGACAATCGGCTTCTTCGGCAAAGCCCATATTGGCAATATCGTTGGCGCGCAGATTGATTTCCGCCGGGCTCCCGGCACCTTCAATCACCACCGCCTGATAACGGCTTTTCAGGCGGGAATAAGATTCCATCACAGCTGAGCGGGCAGTTTTTTTATACTCACTGTAATCCAGCGCATGCTGATTACCGATGGATTTGCCCTGAATAATAATCTGACTGCCGGTGTCGCTGGTGGGTTTTAAAAGTACCGGATTCATATCCGTGGTTGGGGCGATACGACAGGCCTGAGCCTGCAGCGCCTGGGCCCGGCCAATTTCACCGCCATCCGCTGTTACTGCACTGTTGAGCGCCATATTCTGCGGTTTAAACGGTGCCACAGAGATGCCGGCATCGGCGAGAATTCTGCCCAGAGCACAAACCAGCGTACTTTTCCCGGCATCCGATGTGGTGCCCTGAACCATTAGCTGCAAAGATTTTTGTGCCCGGTTCTGCAGAAATGGCTGCAGAAAAGCATGCAATTGCGGATCGTCGTCAGGCATCTGGTACACTCGGCTGGTTTCTTCAGGTCAACTGGTTTCAGGCGGTATTGTAAAACATGATGCTCTACGGGAGTGGATTAATTCCGGCACAACTGAGCTGGCAGGCATGGTGTCTGTTATTGCCGTGGCTGGCGCTGGCGGCTTTACTGCTGGACCGCATTTTCGCTGAGCCCAAACGTTTTCATCCACTGGTCGCTTTCGGTCGCTGGGCGGCCTGGCTCGAGCGCAGACTGAATCCTGAGCCTGGCCGAGCCACGTCTTCACGCAGACTCAGAGGTTGCCTGGCCATGCTGCTGGCTTTGTCGCCACTGCTCCCTGTCGTGCTGATAATGTATCTGTCTGCCAGTTCACTCTGGTTATGGTGTGTACTGAACGTTCTGGTTCTGTATTCGTGTATCGGCTGGCAGAGTCTGCAGGCACACGTCGGTGCCGTAGCAGAGGCAGGGTCCATTACTGCAGCCCGCGAGCGGCTGGCAATGATTGTCAGTCGGGAAACGACAGAGCTTGATCATGACGAGGTGGCTCAGGCGGCCTGTGAAAGCCTGCTGGAGAACAGCTCCGATGCTTTGTTTGTCTCGCTGTTCTGGTTTGCACTTGGCGCCGCGCCGCTGGCGTTGCTGCATCGATGGGTCAACACGCTGGATGCCATGTGGGGCTATCGTAATGAGCGTTATAAAACCTTTGGTACCTGCGCCGCACGGCTGGACGATATTCTCGCTTATTGGCCGGCCCGACTGACGGCTTTGCTGTTTATTTTGGTCGCCGGACGTCATTGTGTGAAAGGCTGGCGCTGCTGGCGACAACAGGCGCGGGCCTGTTCCAGCCCCAACGGCGGCGTGGTAATGACCAGCGGCGCAGGTGCGCTGAATATCCGGCTGAGCGCGCGTGCCTGTTACCATGGACAATGGAAACAGAAGCCAGCCATGGGTTGCGGCCGACCGGCGCAAATGGCCGATATTCACGGCGCCATCTGGCTGGTAAGAAAGAGCCTCTGGCTGTTGTTGTTTATTTGGTTTTTCAGTGTTGCTGTTGTTGTCCTGTTTGCCTGGTACGGAGTTTCATTTGTTGCTTAAACATCATTCAAAAAAAACCGCTGAAAATCAGTCTTTCAACGGGGTTGTTAAGATTCTGCCTTTATTGGTTTTTATATTTTTCAGTGCGTTTGTGCGCGCCGATATTCAGGTGACCGACGATAGTGGAAAGCAGCATCGTTTTGCCCAACCTGTGCAACGTATCGTGGCGTTGATGCCCCATGCCACGGAACTGCTTTATGCGGTCGGAGCGGGTCAACAGATTGTCGGTGCGGTGGATTATTCGGATTATCCGCCAGAAGCAAAAAGCATCCCCAGAGTCGGCGGCTACAGCGGTCTGAATATCGAAGCCATCGTGGCGTTACAGCCAGATTTAATCGTCGCCTGGCCGGAAGGTAATAACAGTCGTGAGCTTGCCCGCCTGGAGCAGCTTGGCTTTGATATCTATGCCTCTGGTCCGGAGACGTTCGAAGATATCGCGGTTAATCTGGAAAATTTAGCCGCTTTAACAGGCCATGAAGCAGAGGGTGTTTCTGCCGCGACTGACTTCCGCAACAAAACCCGGATTCTGCGTGAGCGTTACAGCAACAGGCATCCGGTGACGGTTTTTTATCAGGTATGGCATCAGCCGCTGTTAACGCAGAATGGTTCGACTTTTATCTCGAAAGCCATTGAGCTGTGCGGCGGGCGTAATATTTTCGCTGATCTGGCGATAGCGGCACCTCAGGTCAGCATTGAAGCGGTACTGGCAGCAGATCCTCAGGCAATCGTTGCCAGTGGCATGGGTGAGAGTCGTCCACAGTGGCTCGACGGCTGGCGTGGATACACCGGGCTGAGCGCAGTGAAAACCGACAGTCTTTACCATATTCACCCGGATCTGTTTCATCGGCCTACGCCGAGGTTTCTGTTGGGCACTGAAATCCTGTGCAAAGATATCGACAGAACACGGGCACTGCTGCAGCCCTGACTGTTGATCCAGATAGCATTTCCGTCACAGGATAGAGGGTAAAATAACTCCATAGTTTGTTGGTTATGCATTTGGGGGCTGAGTTGCTGCAAATATTTACCTGGCTGGCGGATTGGCTGGTCTATGATCTGATGGGGTTAACTGCCGCATCGAAAACCGGCGATGCCCTGCACTTTTTTGTTGAAGACGTCAGCAAGATTTTCGTTCTGCTGGTGTTTATGATTTATGCCATTTCTCTGATCCGGGCATCGCTGAATGTTGAACGGGTGCGGGATTTCCTCGCCCATCACCACCCGGGTGCGGGCCTGCTGATGGGCTCCGCCTTCGGTGCCGTAACGCCGTTCTGCTCCTGTTCCAGTATTCCGGTATTTCTTGGCTTTACCTCGGCCGGTATCCCGGTTGGTGTGACCATGGCGTTTCTGCTGACATCACCACTGATCAACGAAGTAGCAGTGCTGTTATTGCTCAGCCTGTTAGGCTGGAAATTCACTGTGCTCTACATTGTTGTGGGTATGGCTGTTGGTATTGTCGGCGGGTTGATTCTGCATCTGCTGAAAGCTGAACGCTGGCTGCAGCCCTTTGCGGCAAAAGCCTATCAGCGGGCACAGTCACAGTCCTTGTCAGCGAATCCTGTGCCGCAGGAAAAAATAACCATGGCTGAACGCCACGAGTTTGCTAAAACAGAAACCAAAGATATTTTCGGCCGTGTCTGGAAGTGGGTCATCATCGGCGTTGGGCTGGGGGCTGCGTTACATGGTTATGTACCGGAAGAGTGGCTTACCGACTATCTTGGGCAGGGACAGTGGTGGTCTGTTCCAGCAGCGGTACTGGCTGGTATTCCGCTTTACTCCAATGCTACTGGCGTCATTCCTGTGATTGAAAGTCTGATTACCAAAGGGCTCCCGGTGGGAACCACACTGGCATTCTGCATGAGCACTGTGGCGGCCAGTTTCCCCGAATTTATTCTGCTCAAGCAGGTGATGCGCTTAAAACTGCTGGCGATTATTTTTGTCATGCTGTTGTGTGCATTTACCCTGGTGGGGTGGATCTTTAATTTACTTACTCCCTATCTGTAAGAAAGGCTGAAAGGAAATCTTATGAAGAACTTTAAAGTATTAGGCAGTGGCTGCAGTAAATGTCAGAAGACGGCAGAATCCATCACCGATATTGCGGCTGAGAAAGGCGTGCAGATTGAGCTGGAAAAGGTAACTGATGCCGAAACCATTATGGGGTACGGCGTGATGCGTACCCCGGCGGTTGTACTGGATGAGCAGGTCGTTCACTCAGGATCCATTCCGCACAGAACGGATATTGAATCCTGGCTGAACTGATTACATATCGGTTGCGTAAACCACCGTCAGGCTGGCGGGTATTTCTACGCCTGCGGGGACGTATCCGACACTGCCGCGGTTCTGGCTGATAAACTCCAGAATAGCTTCAGGGTTGTTAAGTTCCTTCGGTGGTTTCATCCGTCCGGTAAATTTCATCTGCGACCAGTAGGACTGAATACGCGATTCCGTAAGACCAATCACCTGGGCATTAAACAGTGACCGTACATGGTTGCGTGGTGGCAGAGCTACCGGGTTGAAATCGTAGCCCAGAGAGGCTCCCATAAACAGGTTTCTGACCTGTTCCCGTGTCAGGGTAATTTCCTTTCCACCGGTGTTCGCAATAACCATCAGACCATCGTCGGCGAATGAAATGGCAGGTGTGGCCGGCGTCAGCATCAGCAGATACATCAACAACTTTTTCATCAGAACACCCACTCCCATCCCAGTTGATAGAGAGTCGCGCTGTACTTCTCGCCGGAGTTATCCTCAGTATAAAAACCGGTGGACGGGGTGGCGAAGAATCCGCTGCGCGGTGATGTTTCTTCAAAATAAGTGACATCAAACTTCAATGCCTGGTTGATGGTGAAGTCCCAGCGTACACCCAGGGTGTAAGAATCCATGCTGCCGTTGGGCAGGGCATTGAACAGTTGGTAGTAGCCCGCAGCCAAGCCGTACCTTGCTGCGCCAAGTGGATCGGTTGCCGGGTCGACCGGGCCAGCATCGACAATGGGCTGCAATTCTGTTTCAACTTCAGGGTTGGCATAAGAACTGGCAGCGTAGGTTGCATGTACTGTCCAGTCGGCCATCGTGTGGCCTGCGCTAAAGTAGTAGCCGCTGAGGAAAGGTGCTGCGGCAAACTCAGATTTGGTCTTTACCCATTCCGCTTTATAAAACGACGACAGGGTGTCGTAGCTCAGCGCCGCCTGGATAAAGGTAACTTCACCTGCGGAGTCGAGGGATTGGGCACTGTCAGTATAGTCAAACTGAGCCAGACCATCCGCCAGCGGTTCCAGCAGGCCTATGCGGGTATCGTTATAACCTCTGTGGTACGACAAGCGCACACCGATGTTATTGCTGTTCAGATTCAGCACCACGCCACGCAGGTCGTCGACCCGTCCTGCTGCGTCTACCTTACTGCCGGCAATCAGAACGTCGCCATCAAAATAACCATAATAGCCTTCGATATTGACGGCAAAATTATCCCCGGCAAAGTTGTAACTGCCGCTGACGCCGTTAAAGGTCGAGAACAGATAATTGCCGTAAACCTGCGCTGGTACAGTGATCCATGGGTACGAATAGCCCACATCAATACTGTCGCTGTAGGTGAAGAAAGGCATGCGTAATTTACCGGCACGGAACAGCCAGGCGTTGTCGGGACGGTAGCTCAGATACAGCCATTCGACACCGGAGTCGCGGTCGTCGCTGGTGTGTGCGAGTAACTGGCCGGTAACCGACCATTCATCACTGAAGG
>NZ_DJIO01000015.1:0-11761 GCF_002433655.1 Thalassolituus sp. UBA6592
GTGTCTTATCCAACCATTTTGCTTGGGTATTTTGTTGCGGGATTGCCATGGTTTACAATGTCAGCAGATTAGAGAGGGAGTTACCATGACAAGTTACATCACCATCACCCCGGATGCAGAAGAGTATCTGGCCGAGTTGTTGGCCAAACAGAATGTAGAGGGGATGGCGGTCCGGGTTTTTATCACCCAGCCGGGCACCAAATACGCTGAAACCTGCCTGGCCTATTGTCGCCCGGAAGAAGTTCATGACACCGATATGATTCAGGACATGGAAAAGCTCAAGGTTTTTGTTGAAGGTATGAGCATTCCCTACCTGGAAGAAGCGGTCATCGATTTCGCCAAAGACCGCATGGGTGGTCAGCTGACGATTAAGGCACCAAACGCCAAAATGCCGAAGGTAAATGCCGACAGCCCGGTGGAAGAGCGCATCAATTATCTGCTGTACACAGAGATTAACCCGGGGCTTGCGTCTCATGGCGGCGAAGTCAGTCTGGTTGAATTCACCGACGAAGGCATTGCCATCCTGCAGTTTGGTGGCGGTTGTCAGGGCTGTAGCGCGGTGGATATGACCCTCAAAGACGGCGTTGAGGCATCCCTTGTCGCCAAGATCCCTGAAGTGAATGGTGTCCGCGACGTGACTGACCACACGCAGGCAGACAACGCTTATTTTAAATAAGGCGCTGCGTCTGTTCTGAACGGACAGACAAAGACTGTAAAAAAGCCCGCATCTGCGGGCTTTTTTATTTCAGCGAATGTTGTCGATGACAGCACCGATGCGGTATTCGTCATTGCCCGACTGCTGTATGCGGCAGATGGTGATGTGGGCTTCCAGTGGATTGGTGTAGCCACCGCCACTGGAAATAACCAGTGAGCCGCCGATATTGACCGGCAGCGGCTCATAATGCTGTAGCTGAACGCCACTGCTGCTCAGATCGAGGCAGGTTAGTTCAATATGTTTGCCGTTGTCGAGGGTCAGCACGGCCGGTGCTGAGACCTGCATACGGATGAAGTCCCTTTTTTCTTGGTAGTTGCGGGCCAGGCTTGTCATGGGCGTTCTCCTTGATGGGTTCGTTCGATGCTAGCACTGCTGTCTAAATTTTGTACATTGAGAAATATTCAGCATGCTCTGTGCCAGTTCGGGGCTCTGTTCATAGCCTGTTTATCGTTAATCGGAGCAAAAAACGATCAGACAAAGATCGTAATCGTCTATTTCTGACCGATTAGGCAGGAAGGGGATTGCATGGTGCTGCGGTTGGGGGTAGTGTTCGCCGGAATCACAGTATTCTTTGCGCAACAGGCACTGTCACATAACAATCCGGCAGGCACAGATCCAGGAGCAACGAATGGCCGCTAGCGTGCTGGTCATCGATGATGATTCAACCGTTCGTGACAGCATGATCGCCTTTCTTGACGATTACGAATACCGGGCTGCGGCGGCAGGCAATGCAACCGAGGCACTGGAGTCTATTGCCCGCTCCATACCGGATATCGTCGTCTGCGATCTTAAAATGCCGGGTATGCACGGCATTGAACTGCTGGAACTCATCAAAAAAGATTATCCTGATCTGCCGGTCATTGTCGTCAGTGGCGCAGGCGTTATGGATGATGTCGTCAAAGCACTGCGTCTCGGCGCAGACGATTTTCTGGTTAAGCCCATCCTTGATCTGGAAGTGCTGCATCACGCCCTGAAAAAAGCCCTGCAGCGTGCCCGGCTTGAGTGTGACAACCGCGCTTACCGCGAACACCTGGAAAAGACCAATCGTGAGCTGCAGCGTGGCCTGAATGAGCTGCGCGCAGATCAGCAGGCAGGGCGACAGGCGCAGTTACGAATGCTGCCTGATCCGCTGGACTACGAATCGATTCATTGTGAACACCTGATTTACCCGTCTCTGATGCTCAGTGGTGATTTTCTTGACTACTTTGAGCTGGGCGACAATCAATTGGCGTTTTATATCGCCGACGTGTCAGGCCATGGCGCTTCATCCGCCTTTGTCACGGTCTTGCTTAAAAATCTTACCTATCGCCTGCGCCGCAACCGTCAGCGTGGCTCCAGCGACGATCTGATGCATCCGGCACAGGTTCTGGATCGCATCAATTCCGAGCTGCTGGCATCTGAGCTGGAAAAACACCTGACAATGTTTTACGGAGTGATCGACACCCGCACTCTGGAAATGCGCTACAGTGTCGGTGGTCATTTTCCTATGCCTGTACTGCTGGATGACGAAGGCGGTCGCTATCTGGAAGGGCGCGGCATGCCGGTCGGCCTGTTCCGTGAAGCCCAATATCAGGAGTACAGCGCAACCCTCAAAGCGGATTTTGCGTTGCTGATGTTCTCTGACGGCATACTGGAAATCATGAAAGAGTCTACTCTGAATGATAAGGAAGCTCTGTTGCTCGATGTTGCCGTGCGCAGCAGAGGTGATCTGTCTGTGCTGACCAGCGAATTGGGTGCTGGCACCACTGATGATTTACCGGATGACATCGCCCTGATGGCGGTACGACGGGGACGTTTATGAATTCAGGCAGTATACAGGTAGCGTTTTGTCGTGGCGTGCACGTCATACGTCTGCGCGGTGATGTGCGCCTGAATCTGAGCTCGGCCTTTGAAAATTACCTGGACGAAATTCTGTCAGCGGGTAAGTTCGATAATGTTGTGATCGACCTCTCTTATGCAGAAGGTGTCGACAGCACCACACTTGGTCAGATGGCCAAGATTTCCATTGTGTGCCGGGAAAAGTTCGGCATTACACCTACCATTGCCAGCCCGAACCCTGGTATTACCCGTATTCTTATGAGTATGGGCTTCGATCAGGTTTTCCATATAATGGATGAGCCCTTCGAAGATGAAGCCGAGTTCTGTGAATGGGTGGCAGAGTCACTGGATGAAGATACAGCACGGGAGCAGGTCATCTCTGCACACCGGGTGCTGATGAATCTGAACGATAAGAATAAAGATGCGTTCAGAGAACTGGTAGACTCTCTCGAATCAGACGGAAACTGACCGTCCTCTGTTTAATCCGGAAAGCCTGGGGGCCCTGTGGCTATACGATCAGCAGCCGTAATTGGCGGCGGAAGTTTTGGTACGGTTATCGGTAACATCCTTGCCGATAATGGTATTCAGACCACTCTCTGGCTGCGCAATGAAGACGCAGCCAACGAAATCAACGACAAACATCATAACGAACAGTACCTGCCAGGTGTGCAGCTGAATCCTGAGCTGCGGGCTTCGGTGTCGCTGCAGGAAGCGGTGACCGGTGCGGATGCGATTTTCGTGTCAGTACCCAGTAAGTCTGTGCGCGAAGTGGTGAATTCCTTCGCAGACTGGCTGACGCCGGAACAGGCGCTGATCAGTACCACCAAAGGCATTGAGCCGGAAGGCTTTAATCTGATGAGTCAGGTACTGGCAGAGCTGTGCCCGGACAATCCGATTGGCGTGCTGTCCGGTCCGAACCTTGCCAAAGAAATCGCCAAGCGCGAATTAGCGGCGACTGTTTTTTCAAGTGATAACAGTGACTTACGACGTAATCTTCAACAAGCTTTGAGCTGTGATTACTTCCGCGTTTATGCTTCCAACGACCTTTATGGTGTGGAGCTGAGCGGTGCACTGAAGAACATTTATGCCATCGTCTCCGGCTTTGTAGCCGCTTTGGGCATGGGTGAGAATACCAAGGCCATGATCATTACCCGTTCACTGGCAGAAATGAGCCGCTTTGCTGTGTCTCAGGGAGCGAACCCACTGACGTTTCTCGGGCTTGCCGGCGTCGGCGATCTGGTGGTGACCTGTATGTCACCACTGAGCCGCAACTACCGGGTCGGTTACGCCATCGGTCAGGGTAAAACCCTTGATGAAGCCATCGACGAACTGGGCGAAGTGGCTGAAGGTGTAAATACCTTGCGTTATGTCAGGGCAAAAGCTGCGGAATCCAGTATCTATATGCCCCTTGTGATGGGCGCATATGAAGTACTCTTCAATGGCGCCGATCCCCGGGTTGTTGCTCAGGGGCTGATGACAGGTGATGCCGCATCCGATGTTGAGTTTGCGTTGCCACGACATGAAATTTAATTCACCAGCGTCTGCTGCAGCAGAAATCCATGAGGTCAGAAATGAACGATTTTAAAGAGAATGTAACGTCCGATGCTTTCTGGTTGAGAACGTTATACATCGCACTTTTCTTTCTGGTGTACCGGGTGCTCGATCTGGTTTTGCTGGTTGTTACTCTGGCGCAATGGGTGTTCCGCCTGTTGTCCGGACAGCCAAATGAAGCGCTGGCTTCTTTTGGTAAGTCGTTGGGTATCTACATTCAGCAGATCGTGCACTATTTATCCGGCAGCAGTGAAGAAAAACCTTTTCCGTTCAAAGACTGGCCTGCTGATGATGAGTAGCAGGGTATCCGTCAGTGAAAATTTATATTGTGCGCCATGGCTCCGCAATTCAGGGCGCCGTGAACGACAGCAGCCGCAGTCTGAGCGCAAAGGGTGAAAAACAGGCGAAAGGGGCAGCTGCATGGCTGAAAGAGCAGGTGGGAGAAGATGCTGTGCAGATTCTTGCCAGCCCCTTCCAGAGAACAATGCAGACTGCTGCAGCCATCAGTGAAGCGCTGGGTACCCAGATTGAAACCAGCGAAAACCTGACACCAGACGCCAATCTGAAAGCCTTGCTGGACGATCTGACGGCGTGCACTAATGATTTGATTCTGGTGTCTCATCTGCCATTGGTAGGTCATCTGGCGGCGGTTCTGGTTGATGGCGAGATCTACGATCAGCCCTGGTCGCCGGCTGAAGTCTGGCAACTGGAGGGGGATATTGCTGCCTCCGGCTGTATGACCGTCAAAGGCGTCTGGTATCCGGTTCTGGACGGTATCTGACCGACATCTCCTTGTGTGATGCGCGGACAGACGGTAGCTTAGCGGCTCCTGTGAAAATGGAGCCGGTCCGGCATTACAATAATATGAGTGACATCCTTCATTTCTCCCATGCCAATGGTTTCCCTGGCGGCAGTTACCGCCAGATGCTGGGCATTCTTGCTGAACATTACGACGTACGGGTGACCGACCGTCTGGCGCACAATCCTCTCTATCCCGTAACCAATAACTGGGATCAGCTGTGCAATGAGCTTATCCATTTCTTTGAGCAGGAGTACCAACAGCCTGTCATTGCGGTTGGTCATTCATTGGGTGGTCTGCTCAGTCTGATGGTGGCTGTGCGTCGCCCGGACCTGATCAAAGCGCTGGTTATGCTGGATGCGCCGGCACTGACCCGTCTGCAGGCCGGTGGTCTGAAAATGGCGAAGAAACTTGGGTTAGTTGACCGGATCACGCCGGGTGGGCGCAGTAATGGCCGGCGCGCACAGTGGTCTTCCAGAGAAGAAGCCCTCAGTTATTTTTCCGCTAAAACCCTGATGAGAGGATTCGGTCCGGGCTGTCTGGAAGATTATGTTGATGCCGGAACCGAGCCCTGTGGCGATGGTGTCAGACTCAGATTTGATCCTGAGACAGAGCTGAGTATCTACCGCACAATTCCCGATAACATCAGGGCTAAGCGGCCGTTGCTTATGCCGGGCTGCGTGGTCGGCGGTCGGGCAAGTAAAGTCTTTAAACCGGTCAATGCTGAGCTGATGCGACGCCGACTGGGCATGTCAGTGCGCTGGCTGCCCGGGTCACATATGTTTCCACTGGAACATCCGGGGAAAACCGCTGAAATCATTCATCACTGGCTGGAGCAGGCCTTATGAGCGATATAAGACCATCTTCTGCGTCATGGCGCTGTCGTTACGGTACGCTGACCGGGCTGCATTGGAGTGGGTCGCACTGGAGTGGACAGCGCAGTGAGGAATTGCGCAGAAATGGAACTTCACCCGTTCATGCCGCTGAAACTATGAGCACGGATAATGTTGCTGAATCTGCCGAGACGTCCGGCGTAACGATTCTGGCATTACACGGCTGGCTGGATAATGCTGCCAGCTTCACCAGGCTGGCCCCATTGCTGTGTGAGCTGTTGCCGCAATGTGAGGTGATTGCCGCGGATTTGCCCGGCCATGGTCGCAGCGACTGGTTAGGCGAAGGGGCAGATTATGCCATCTGGAGTGCAGTGGAGGCTTTATACGATCTGGTCACTCAGGTGTCACCTGAGAGTCCGGTGGTTGTACTCGGTCATTCCATGGGCAGCGCGATCGGGATGTTATTCGCCGGTGCTTTTCCGCGACTCTGTCGCGGCTATATCGCACTGGATGCACTCGGGCCCATTACTACGGAAGCGCAGGATGCGCCCCAGCAACTGGCGAAAGCGATTGTCTCGCGCCGTGACCGTTCTGCAGATAGCTTGCGCCCTTACGCCTCGGTGGAACAGGCAGTCGAAGCGCGGCGTAAGCTGACCCCGCAGCTGACGCCGGGGGCGATTCAACCCGTGATTGAACGTAACCTTGTGGCAGCGGATTCCGGACTGGTATGGCGTACGGATCCCCGGCTGCGCGATGTGTCCCGTGTGCGCCTGACAGAACAGCAGGTTGCGGCCTTTGCGGCAGCGATCAAGGTCCCGGCATTGGCAATCCGGGCCGAGCAGGGCATAGTGCCGCAGGCGATCATCGATCAGCGTGCGGCTTACTTTAATAATATGATCTGTAAGTCCCTGGCAGGTCATCACCATTTTCATCTTGAGGCAGAAGATTGCCCGGCGATTGCCGCGGAAGTCAGTCAATTTATCGAAGGATTAGCATGAGAAAGAGTCACCAGATTCTGTGGTTTGTTGTGTTGTTCAGCGGACTTTTAACCAGCCTCACCGCTGGCTGGTACATTCAGGCGGGGCAGAACTACAACTATGATTTCTGGTACGACTGGTACGACATTGGCGCCCACATCGATAAATTCGGACCGCAGAATCGTTATATCAGTGGCTTTGAAACCCTTGATAAGCCCGCTTACAGCCATCTTTTTAATCAGATCGTGTACGCCGTTCATCATCAGGGCGTGGGTTTGGCGGACATTAAATTCACCACAGAAGCCGGTCAGACCAAGCCTCTGCTGCGTCAGCCGGAGGTGGTTCATCTGCAGGATGTTGCCAATCTGATTGAGAAAATCTCACTACTGGGGATGTCTGCTGCCGTTGTGGCACTGGTGCTCGGGCGCGGACTTATGCGCCGTGGTATTCAGCCGCAATGGAAAGCCCAGGGGCTGTGCCTGGCCGGATTGCTGGTGATCATTGGTGCTGTGCTGTTGATTGCCGGTCCGAAAGAGGTGTTTTACCAGCTGCATGTGTGGATCTTTCCGGATAATCACGAGTGGTTTTTCTATTATCAGGATTCACTGATGAGTACGCTGATGAAAGCGCCGTTTCTGTTCGGTGGGATTGCTGCGGCGATTGCTGCCACGGGCGCGGTACTTTATGCCGTGTTGATTGTTGCGCTGCTCTGGTGGCAGCGCAAACAGAAGCCGGCCTGATCAGAAGTCAGGGCGGCAGATTATTTCCATTGCCTCGCCTGTGGCCGGGTGCCTGAAATCCAGCTCACGGGCGTGCAGCAGTAAACGCTTTTCCTGTTTTGCCTCTTCGCCCGCATAAAATACGTCGCCAACAATAGGATGACCCAGCTGTTGCATATGAATGCGCAGCTGGTGTGAGCGACCGGTCTTGGGAAAGAGCTCAAGCCGGGTGCGGTTGTTGCTGACATCCATCTTTTTCCAGCGCGTCAGTGCATAACGCCCCTGGGTATGACTGATCTGCTGCAGTGGTCGTCTCGCCCAGTCAACGCAAATGGGCAGATTGACGCAGCCATAAGAGCCGGGCAGTACACCAAGTAATACGGCTTCATACACTTTACGCGTCTGCTGTTTTTCAAACTGTTGCTGAATGGCGGTCAGTGCTGCTTTGTTGCGGGCGTAAACAATGATACCTGAGGTATCCATGTCGAGGCGGTGAACGATGTGCAGTTCGCCGTAAACCTCTGCCAGGCGGCCGAAAGCGGAATCTTTGTTGTAGAGGCCGGGGACACTGAGCAGTCCCGACGGCTTATTGAGAACGATGATGTGCTCATCGATATGCAAAATATCAAAATTCATTGAGGGTACTTATGGAGTTTCAGTAACGCAGCGTATTTACCGTTGGCTTTAATACGCTCAAGCCCGGTATTGAAGGCATCCAGAATGGTTTCTGCATCCTTTGTTGAACGCTTGATGCGCATACGCAGCAGCCGTTCGCCGACGGCATTATCCAGAAGTGTGACGTGTTCGGCCAGTGCGGGTTTCTGCTGCAACTGAATGGCCCCCGCCCATTGATCCAGCAATGCCAGATCCAGCGACTTGTTGCCGACATCGCGGATCAGCTGAGAGCAGTAGTCACGGTGATCAATGACGAATCCGTCCAGTTGCTGGTTGATGCTGCTGCCATAATCGACATCCGAATACAGCCCCAGACGATACCCTTTACCCTTAATGAAGCCGGACATCTGTTCAGGCGACTGGAAGGTGAACGGATCATTATCGCGTTTTGCAAAGACCAGACGGTTGGACAGGTAGGGGGCAGAGTAAAAGTATTCATCATCCTGACCTTCGCGGCGCCAGGCGGCTATATCGCCTGCCAGAGAGCCTTCATCGGTTTTATCTTCAATGCTTGGTCCGGACATAAAGTTTGCTTTGGTGCGGTAGCCCAGCTCGGCAAACGCTTCAGTGACAATGTCTACCGCCAGCCCCTGATTGGGCAGACCGGGTGCCATGTAAGGATCCCAGCTGACAGCACCGAACTCAATGACCGGCGTCTGATCCTGATACTCTTTGGCCAGAATCGAGATCGCCTGAGCGAGTCCCTGTTGCTGGATATTACGCGCGACCTGCTCGCGGTAAGACCGGATAAGACTGATATCGTTGAACTGAATATCGTACGCTTTCCAGCGATTACGGGTTTTGTACATACGGAAATTGATTGGCACATCGCCTTCTTCCGCATTGATCGTGCCTTTTACCAACGCTTTCTTGCGGTTGTCGGAATACTCCGCCGGACTGAAGGTAACGCCATAGCCATAATAAGCCGCGAAGGCGTCAGCGTAAGTTTCCAGAACCTTGTTGCGGAAGGTGTCGAGGAATGCCTGCCGTTGTGAAAAAGACGCACGCTTCCAGTTATCGCCAAGGACCTGCCGGGCCATATATTCTTCATCGATCAGCGGGACGAGGTGGTCTTTGATCAGCTTTTTCAGCAGAGGGGGGTGGCGCTTAACAAGGTCGTGCTCAGTATTCAGTTCGGCGAAAAATGCATCAGATTCCGCTTTAACCGTGGTGGACGCCGGGTCTGGTTTGGCGCAGGCGCAGGAAGTTACGAACAACAGGACGTACAGCAGTTTTTTCATGAGTTCCTCTGGTCTTCCGCTTGCAGATGACAAACTACACATCAGACAGTAAGTATAGTGCAATAGTTGCCGCGTACTCCTGCCTGATATGTTGTCCAGGATCAGGAAGTTACTGTTCTGGCAGGTTGCGGATCAGAAGTGCTTTACTCAGATCGGTTGCGGGACAACCTTCGGGGCGGTCGATAACCACCACGAAACCAGAACCAGGGGCATCATCGCGCGAATTGCCTTTCCTGTCTGTGATAGACGTCAGAGTAAATTCAACGTTCCCGGCGGGGGTCATCAATTCCAGTAAATCTCCGGTCTGAAAGCGGTTTTTTACGTCCAGCGTCAGAGTCTTACCATCATCCGCTGTTACCTCGGCAACAAACTGCTGGCGCGTGCTGGTTGATACGCCACGCTCATAGTTCTGGTATTCGTCATGTACATGGCGGCGGTAAAAGCCTTCGGTATAACCCCGGTTGGACATGTTTTCCAGCGTGTCCATAAGGCTTTTATCAAAGCTTTTGCCGGCCACTGCATCATCGATGGCCTTACGGTAAGCCTGCGCGGTACGGGCAACATAGTAGTGGGACTTGGTACGGCCTTCGATCTTCAGTGAATGCACGCCCAGCTCGACCAGCTTTTCGATGTGCTGGATTGCGCGCAGATCCTTTGAATTCATGATGTAAGTGCCGTGCTCGTCTTCAAACGCCGGCATGTACTCATTGTCGCGCCCACCTTCCTGCAACAGGAAGATCTTATCGCTTGGCTTACCAATGCCGAGTGTCGGGTCAAATTCGTTAACGCCAGCAGGAATAACATCGCCGGAGGCTGTTTCCTGAGCTTCGTGGGCGTCATATTTCCAGCGACAGGCGTTGGTGCAGGTGCCCTGATTCGGATCGCGGTGATTCATATAACCGGACAGCAGGCAGCGGCCGGAATAGGCGATGCACAAAGCGCCATGAACGAATACTTCGATCTCCATTTCCGGGCAGCGCTGGCGGATTTCAGCGATTTCATCCAGCGACAGCTCCCGCGAAAGAATAATGCGGCTGACACCCTGACGACGCCAGAATTCCACAGACGCATAGTTAACCACGTTAGCCTGCACAGAAAGGTGGATGACCTGGTCCGGCCAGCGGTCCTTGACCATCATAATCAGGCCTGGATCTGACATGATCAGCGCGTCGGGCTGCATCCCGATAACAGGTTCAATATCGCGCATATAGGTATCAATCTTGCTGTTGTGTGGCGCGATATTACTGGCGACATAGAACTGCTTACCCAGCTCGTGAGCGCGGGCGATGCCCTTACCAAGGTTATCCAGGGTAAAGTCATTGTTACGTACCCTCAGACTGTAGCGCGGCTGGCCGGCATAGACGGCGTCAGCGCCATAAGCGAAGGCGTATTCCATATTACGGAAGGTTCCGGCAGGAGAAAGCAGTTCCGGAGTGATTGTTGCGGTGGTTTTTTGTGAAGATTCAGATGCCATTGGGAAGTCGTCATGCCCGGTTGGAAAACCCGGGCATTGTATCAGTGTTTAGCCGCTCTGTGATCATTCACTGGCAGGGGTGACAGCGCCTGCATCTTCACTCAGAACCTGTTCTTCACTTTCAACCGGCGCCGGGATAACCAGAGCATCCAGTTCGGAAACACTGGCAGCGAATTGTTTGTTGGTAACGGTCAGATCATCAACGGTGAAAACGGATACTTTGTCGTCGCTGGATTCCCAGTCTTCGGTTTTCTGGCCGACTTCATCAATAATGATCTGATACGGCTTTTTACGCAGTGCTGGCATGGCAAACATGCGGGCAATAATGCGTGGCATGCCGCTGATGTTAACCACGTACACAACGCGGTTGGTGTTCATATAGCCTTCTTCTTTGCCTTCCAGCCACTCAGTGACGATGTCTTTGCCACTCATATCATGGGCAAAAATGAGGAAACGGGTATCGGTCGGAATTTTCACCGGGGTTTCATGCTGGTCTTTAAGGCGCAGACGGTCCAGTTCATGGGGCAGTGCGTGAACGGTGCTGGCAGTGGCGAGCAGCAGGGTCAGAGCAATGGCGGACAGGCTTTTCATTATAAATTCTCCATTTTTTATCAAAGCAGCATGCCAGAATTTACTGGCTCAGGCCAAACAGGCTGGCATCAGCCTGTTTCAGCAGATCGAAATAGGCGGCCGGCAATGGGCGCGCGGCGTTTTCATTAACCACTTCTGCGCAGGCGTCGAGCAGGCTGGTAAAGTATTCTTCAAAATCAGCGGTGTCCGAGCCGGCGTCTTTCATATCTGCATAAATCTCGTTAACCGCATTGATCAGCAGATCGGTGTCGTCACACTCAGGGTCAAACAGGCTTTCTACGGCGCTGTAAGCGGCGGAGCTGATCAGCTGAATAATGACCTCGTTCAGATTGTCGGCATCCGGCAGCTGTTCACGCCATTCACAGAAC
>NZ_DJIO01000146.1:0-172 GCF_002433655.1 Thalassolituus sp. UBA6592
AGCAAAACCACCTTCGTCACCTACGGCAGTGTTCAAACCCTGAGAGGACAGAACTTTTTTCAGGCTGTGGAAAATTTCCGCACCGCAACGCAGCGCTTCAGCGAACGTCGGCGCGCCAACTGGCTGTACCATAAATTCCTGAATATCGACGTTGTTGTCAGCGTGCTCACCA
>NZ_DJIO01000146.1:510-58635 GCF_002433655.1 Thalassolituus sp. UBA6592
ATGATGTTCATCATAGGTACAGGCATGGAATAAACACCGGCAGTACCGTTGATATCAGCGATGTGTTCGTACAGTTCAACGCCTTTCGCTGCAGCAGCGGCTTTGGCAGCAGCCAGAGACACAGCCAGAATCGCGTTGGCACCCAGTTTGGATTTGTTTTCAGTACCATCCAGCTCCAGCATTTTGTTGTCCAGAGCACGCTGGTCCAGCGCGTCCATACCGAGCAGAGCAGGTTTGATGGTGTCATTGATATTGGCAACGGCTTTCAGAACGCCTTTGCCCAGGTAACGGCTTTTGTCACCGTCACGCAGTTCCAGTGCTTCACGGGTACCGGTGGATGCACCACTTGGAGCACAGGCAGTACCAAAGAAACCGCCTTCCAGGGTTACATCGGCTTCAACCGTCGGGTTACCGCGGGAATCCAGAACTTCGCGTGCTTTAATATCGATGATGTTTGCCATGCTTGTCTCCAATAACAGAGGCTTTCTGATGCCGCCCCGGACAATCCGCCCGGGCAACGACGTCAAAGATTAATGTGTCTTTTTATGTTCGAGTGCTGCTGCGATAAAGGCCGAGAACAGACCGTGGCCATCACGCGGGGTAGAAGTAAATTCCGGGTGGAACTGACAACCCACAAACCATGGGTGATCAGGTACTTCCACTACCTCTACCAGTTCGCCGTCTACCGAACGGCCAGCAATACGCAGACCGGCTTTTTCCAGGTCCGCAACCAGAGATGAGTTCACTTCGTAGCGGTGACGGTGACGCTCAGTGATGACGTCTTTCCCGTACGCTTTGGCGGTGGTGGATTCCGGAGTCAGTACACATTCCTGGCCACCCAGGCGCATGGTGCCGCCGAGGTCAGACTCTTCGGTACGGGTTTCCACGTTACCGGAAGCGTCCTGCCATTCAGTGATCAGACCAACCACAGGGTGTTTGGTATCGCTGCTGAATTCAGAAGACTGCGCGTCATCCCAGCCAACCACGTGACGGGCGAATTCAATCACAGCCACCTGCATACCCAGACAGATGCCCAGGTACGGAATTTTGTTTTCACGGGCGTACTGAACCGTGCGGATTTTGCCTTCCACACCACGGTTACCGAAACCACCTGGTACCAGAATAGCGTCAACGCCCGCCAGGATATCAATGCCTTTACGCTCAACGTCTTCAGCATCGATGTAACGGATATTCACTTTCGCTTTGTGGTGAATACCGGCGTGATCAATGGCTTCGATCAGCGACTTATAGGCATCCAGCAGATCCATGTACTTACCGACCATGGCGATGGTGACTTCTTTTTCCGGGTTCAGCTTGGCATCGGCCACAGCATCCCACTCAGACAGATCCGCTTCGCGACAGGTCAGATCGAATTTCTCCACGATCAGGTCATCCAGACCGGCTTCGTGCAGCATACGAGGAATCTTATAGATGGTGTCTGCATCTTCCAGCGGAATAACAGCACGCTCTTCTACGTTGGTGAACAGAGCGATTTTACGCAGTGCGGAGGCGTCGATCTTATGATCTGAACGACAGATCAGCACGTCAGGCTGCAGACCGATGGTGCGCATTTCTTTCACAGAATGCTGAGTTGGCTTGGTTTTGGTTTCGCCAGCCGTCGCGATATAAGGAACCAGAGTCAGGTGCAGAGACAGAGCGCGCTTGGAGCCCATTTCCACTTTCATCTGACGCACGGCTTCCAGGAACGGCTGGGATTCGATATCACCCACGGTACCGCCGATTTCCACCAGCGCGACGTCGGAGCCTTCGGCACCTTCCAGTACGCGGCGTTTGATCTCGTCAGTGATGTGCGGAATCACCTGCACAGTACCACCCAGATAGTCTCCACGACGTTCTTTCGCCAGCACGTCCGTATAAATACGACCGGTGGTGAAGTTGTTACGGCGTGACATGGTGGTGCGGATGAAGCGCTCATAGTGACCGAGGTCGAGGTCAGTTTCAGCGCCGTCGTTTGTCACGAACACCTCACCGTGCTGGAAAGGGCTCATGGTGCCAGGGTCGACGTTGATGTATGGATCCAGCTTGAGCATAGTGACCTTAAGGCCACGGGCTTCCAGAATGGCAGCCAGAGATGCTGATGCGATGCCTTTCCCCAACGAAGAAACAACACCACCCGTGACAAAGATAAAACGTGTCATAGAAGGTCCGCGAATACGAGATTTAGAAGTCAAAACGGAAGGTCAGGCGCCTCCATGGCGTCTTCCTGAACCCTCACTCAGGATGGGAGGGCAGAATACCAGAAGAGGCTATCCGGGTAAAACCAAAAGCACCGCTCCGGCACATTTTTCTTACCGGTCAAAAACAGCCAGCAATCTGCGAACTCTCCCGCCCGGTATATGTCTACAATTAGCCAAATACTCAATTAAGCCGGATCTGTCCTATGCGCCTTTTTCAGGCCACCAACCTGCCTTTCATTACTATTCTCCTGCTCCTGTCACACACCAGCGCCCGCGCCACCGAGCTGGCCAACGAAGAGGATGTCGCCCCCCTGCCGGTAACCGTACCTGCTGCCGCTGCAAACAGTCAGCAATCGTCTGCCCAATCGGATGAAAGCGCTGAGCAAACTGGCTCTGAAAAAAGCGGCCAGACAAAAATTGGAGCAGTGGCGGACGCTACCGCAACGGAAACCGCACAGGAACCTCAGTTCAGACCGGCTCCGCTGACCATCCTGGGTAATTCCGTTGGCATGGGCCAGTTCCGCAAACTCTCCTGGAGCCCTGAACAATATTTCTCCAGTATTGAAACCCCGGTTCCGGTTCTGGTCGCGCGCGGTAAAAATCCTGGGCCGACCGTGTGCCTGACCGCCGCCATTCATGGCGATGAACTGAACGGCATTGAGATGGTACGCCGCCTTATGTATCGCCTGGAGCCGGATAAAATGAGCGGCAGCGTGATCGGTATTCCGATTGTGAACCTTGATGGCTTCCGTCGTGGCAGCCGCTACCTGTCTGACCGCCGCGACCTGAACCGCCATTTCCCCGGCAATCCGAAAGGCAGCGCCGCCGACCGCATCGCCTATTCATTATTCACAGAAATCATTGCCCCGCACTGTAACTATCTGGTTGATCTGCATACCGGCTCACTGAAGCGTACTAACCTGCCGCAGATCCGCGCCGACCTGACTGATGAGAAGGTGTTCAATTTCAGTAAGCATTTTGGCGGTATCACGGTACTGCATGGTCAGGGCAGCAGAGGCATGCTGCGCCGCGCAGCCATGGATGCCGGTATTCCATCAGTGACACTGGAAGCCGGTGGCCCGAATGCGCTGGAAGAAAGCGCCGTGGATGGCAGCGTAAAAGCCATCGAGACTCTGCTGCAGAACCTGGAAATTCAGCCAACACTGAGATTCTGGGGCGCGCCGCAGCCCGTGTTCTACCACTCTGATTGGGTGCGTTCAGATCAGGGCGGCATTTTAATGTCTGTGGTGTCTTTGGGTGACAAAGTAAAAGAAGGCGAAGTGCTGGGCCATGTCACTGATCCGATTACCAATACCGGAAGCAATATCGTTGCCCCCTTCTCTGGCCGCGTGATTGGTATGGCAGTCAATCAGGTGGTACAGACAGGCTTTGCCGCCTACCACCTGGGCGTTGAAAAAGAAGCGGAAGAAGTTAAGGAAGAGGCGCTGGATAAAGACAAAGCAGACACCACTGTCCCGCTGACCAGCCCGGCAAACCAGCCAACGGATGCTGAGAGTGATGCAGATGCTGCGGATGCCACAGAGTCGTCCAGTGCAGACACAGCCCAAAATGACAATCCGGACGCAGCGGAAAACGCAGACCAATAACCCGGATAGCCCCTCCAGCACACACCTGATACCTGCTTCAGCCAGAGCCGGTCACTGTTTCAGCGACCGGCTTTTTTGCTTCCCCCGCCGCCGATGCAGCCATTCCCGCCACCAGTCCACATGCCCCACCAGACATAAATATCTGACTTATCAATAGTTTGGTACACATCACATAAACGAACGTACCGAACAGGCATAATCGCGCCCCCGTCGTATCAGCACTGATTAAGGACAAAATGTGAAGACTCTGAAAGCCGGCTTATTGGCCGCTCCTGCCCTGCTGCTGGCCGCCTGTGCCAGCGCCCCGAAAGACACAACGCCTGTTAATGACACCAGCGTTATCCGCTCAGAATACCGCATGGATGGCGTTATTTTTCCGGCCGCTAAAATGACCGAAGTGCGCTACACCCGCGCCGATCAACAACGCATTGATGAAACAACCGAATTTGATTCATGGCTGGCGCGTAAACTCACCGGTAATGCTGAGTCCACAGTTATTACGCGTCTGGACCGCAACCTGATCTGGGAAATCCACAAAGAAAGCAAATCCTATACTGAATGCCCGCTGACAGGTTGCGACGATGCAACACTGTGGGATCAGATCCGCTCCGACATGGGCGGAGACGAAGACACATCAGAAGATGAAGATAACGCGTCATCGTTCGATCCGACCGGCGGTGAATCCTGTCAGCTGACGGCACAGAAGCCTGTATTTAAAGTCACCGCGAAAGATAAAGGCCGCACCATCAATGGCTACAAAGCTGACCAGTATGTCGTCAGTCTCGAAATCGCCATGAAAGATAAAGACGGTAATAAAGACACCAACCTTATCACCATGGATTTCTGGGTAGCGGAACACGATGCAGCCATTAACTCTGCCCTGGCCATGGAAAAAACCTTCAGCGATGCGCTTTACAGCAAAGTAAACCCGCTGGATCGCTTTGTCAGTGCCGACATTAACGCATTACTGGCCAGCATGTTGGCCAACAGCGCTGAACTGAAAAAAATCGGTGAACAACTGAGTAAAATTCAGGGCTACCCGGTATCCGTGAAGATGGAGTGGTTCAGCGAGAAAAACACCTGTCCGCAAACAGCCGCAACGGAAGAAAAAGAGGATTCCGCGTCTTTTGATGTCAACGATCCGGTCGGTTCACTGGGCAGTATGGCCTCTGGGTTCCTCTCTGGCATCGCCAAAAAAGAAGTCGAAAAACGCTTTACACCAACTGCAGACAAACCGGTTCTTACCTATATTCAGAACGTAAAAAGTATCGGTATCGAAGGCCGTCACGACAGCCTGTTTAACGTACCGCATGGCTACAAACTGCAGGACCGTCGCTGATATTTGGCAGTGAATAAATCCGGAAAATAAAAAAGCCGCTGTCGATAACGTCAGCGGCTTTTTTTATTTTCAGCTCTGTTTTTGGCTATCTGAATACAGCCCTGAGCTGCGCTATTCGTAGTCAGAGAAATACCCACGTGGAATCAGCAGGTTGTCACGGCGCATATTGCGGATATCCCGTTCGCCACACAGCGCCATGGAGATATCGGCTTCTTTCTGCATCACCTGCAGCGCTTTGGTGACACCGTCTTCGCCCATGGCTCCCAGGCCATACACAAACGGACGACCCGCCATGGTCCCTTTGGCACCCAGGGCCAGCGCTTTCAGAATATCCTGGCCGGAACGGATACCGGAATCCATAAAGACTTCTGTCTGACCGCGTACCGCATCAACAATGGATGGCAGCATACGAATGGACGACAGCGCTCCGTCCAGCTGACGGCCACCATGGTTGGAAACCACAATGGCATCGGCACCGAAGTCTGCAGCTTTGCGTGCATCCTCAGGATCGAGAATACCTTTAAGAATTAATTTGCCGCCCCACATTTTGCGGATCGCCTCGACTTTATCCCAATCCAGACGCGGGTCGAATTGTTCGGCGGTCCAGCTCAACAGGGAAGATGCATCTTTAACACCTTTGGCGTGCCCCACAATATTGCCGAAGAAGCGGCGTTTGGTCTGCAGCATTTCCAGCCCCCAACCCCATTTGGTTGCCAGGTTGAGCATGGTCGGTAACGTCAGTTTCGGCGGCGCAGATAAACCGTTTTTCAGATCTTTATGGCGCTGGCCGAGAATCTGCAGATCCAGTGTTAATACCAGAGCAGAACAACCGGCATTTTTTGCACGCTCAATAATGGCCGCAAGAAATTCCTGATCCCGCATCACATACAACTGAAACCAGAAGGGTTGCGTAGTATGCGCAGCGACATCTTCAATCGAACAGATGGACATGGTCGATAACGTAAACGGCACACCGAATTTTTCCGCCGCTTTTGCTGCTTTAATTTCGCCATCAGCATGCTGCATTCCCAGCATACCCACAGGTGAAATAGCGATCGGTAACGACACTGGCTGACCGATCATTTCTGAGGCGGTGCTGCGCCCGGACATGTCCACAGCGACTTTCTGGCGCAGGCGGATATCGGCAAAATCAGAGGAATTTTCACGGAAGGTCTGTTCGGTATAACTGCCGGACTCGGCATAGTCATAGAACATTTTGGGAACGCGTCTGCTGTAAATCTTACGCAGATCTTCAATACAGGTAATGACTGGCATGGCTAGGACTTCGGAAAGATGGGTGATAATGGAATAAATCCAACCCATTCAGTGTATCACCACACAGGCGCGCAAAAGGGGCGCCTGTCTGGAAACATAATTCCATACCAGTAAGAAAACTGCGTATTTAAATCAATGGTCAGACCGGGTTATCGATATCGATGAACTCAACATCCAGATCAAACTCGCCAGCCAGATATTCGCCCAGCGCTTTCACGCCGTAGCGCTCAGTAGCGTGATGCCCGGCACTGAAAAAATGAATACCGGTTTCCCGCGCCAGATGTACGGCCGGCTCGTTAATTTCACCGGTCAGAAACGCATCCACTCCGGCATCCACTGCCTGTTGCAGATAACTCTGTGCAGCACCCGTACACCAGGCAATGGTTTCAATGGTGTCGTTATCTTCGCCAATATGCATAGGCTCACGCTGCAGACATTCACCCAGCCAGGCGCAGAATTCCTTACCACTCATAGGCCGCGGTAAACGGCCAATATTACCGACAGAGTAAGGATCGGCATCGTTTAACAAACCATCGGTCTGCAGATTCAGTATGTCTGCCAGCTGGGCGTTATTACCGTACACAGGGTGAGCATCCAGTGGCAGGTGATAAGCGATCAGGTTGATATCATTAGCCAACAACGCCTTCAGCCGTTCTTTTTTAATGCCGGTTACGCGCGGATCTTCGCCTTTCCAGAAGTAGCCATGATGTACCAGAATGGTGTCTGCGCCGAGGGCGATAGCCTGATCAATCAAAGCCTGATTGGCCGTGACACCAGTGACGATACGGCTGATATGTTCACTTCCTGCGACCTGCAGACCATTTGGGCAATAATCCCGGAAACGGCTGGTTTGCAATAAAGTGTCAAGGTGCTTCAGAAGTTCCTGTCGATTCAGCATGATGGGCCTCGGTACGGGTTCTGGTATTATTGGCGGTTTACTATGTCCGCCAGTTTATGTGCCCCGGGGAGGTTCAGCAAATGCGTCCGCTGCAGTCTGTTATCAATATTATTGTGGTCCCTGCCCTGACCGGCCTTGCGGTAGCGTTAGCTGTGCTGCTTTGGGCCCCGGGTCAGAATCCGGCAACGCCTGCTCTTCCTGCAGGAAGCGAACTGAATACCGATGGTACCCAGGTAGCTCAGCCACCGGTCAGCAGTGGCCCGGTGAGTTATGCCGACGCTGTCGACAGAGCGGCGCCAGCGGTGGTGAATATTTACACCCGCAAGGTGGTCAAGCGCAAAACGCATCCGTTATTCGACGACCCCTTCTTTCAGCGTTTCTTCCGTACTAACCCTGAGCCCAATGAACGCATTCAGTCCAGCCTGGGTTCCGGTGTCATTATGTCGCCGGACGGCTATGTGCTGACCAATAACCACGTCATTAACGGTGCCGATCAGATTGTGGTCGCCCTGCACGATGGCCGTGATGTGAATGCACAGGTCGTCGGTACCGACCCGGAAGCCGATCTGGCAGTGCTGAAAATAGATCTGGCCGACCTGCCTTACATGCAGGTAAAAGAAAACAATAAACTGCGTATTGGTGATGTGGTGATGGCTATTGGTAACCCGTTTGGCGTTGGTCAGACGGTTACCCTGGGTATTGTTTCAGCCACTGGCCGAACCGAACTGGGCATTAATACCTACGAAGACTATATCCAGACCGATGCAGCCATTAACCCAGGGAACTCAGGTGGTGCACTGATTAACGCCCACGGCGAACTGGTCGGAATTAATACGGCGATTTATTCCAAATCCGGTGGCAGCCAGGGTATTGGCTTTGCTATTCCGGCTTCCGTCGCCATGCGCACCCTGACGGATATCGCCACCCATGGCACAACCATTCGCGGCTGGCTGGGTATCGAAGTGCAGGAATCATCACCTCAGCTGCTGAAAGCACTGGGCCTGCCGGAAGCATTGACCGGCCTTATTGTTACCGGTATTTATGAACACGGCCCGGCGGATAAAGCCAAACTGAATGTGGGTGACATTCTGGTGAAAATTAACGGTGAAGAAGCCGATAACGCCCGCCGGGCAATGAATCAGATTGCCGCACTGCGCCCCGGTGACCAGATCGACCTGGAGTACATTCGCGAAGGCAAAACCGGTACGACCCATGCCATTGCTGGTCAGCGCCAGCCCCATACGGCTGCCAATGCCTCTGAAATCCCGCCGGCTGCAACGGTCGAGTAATGGTTTAACAAACCACCGGAAACAGCGGGCACAGGTTGCCCGCTGTTTTGTTTTGAGCGCTGAATAAATTCTTTTTCAGTGCGCAGAGTCTATTTTTTCAACCCGCACAGTGCCTATTTTTTCATCGGCAGAAGCACCTTACCCGCGACATCACCAACCGCCAGCCGCAGTTGCTTCAGCGTCTGACTTTCAGTCTGCCAGTAATGCCAGTACAAAGGCACATCCAGATAATAGCCCGGCACCACATCCACCAGATCGCCATTCTGAATATGCTCCGCCACCTGAATCTGTGGCGCCATACCAAACCCCAGCCCCGCAAGCATCATACGGATAAAGCCGCTTGATGAGGGGCAACGGTGTGCCCGCTGTGGCTCACCAACCGGAGAGTTGGCTGCAAGGAAACGGTGCTGCAGGCGATCGTCGGCGCTGTAAATCAGGGTTGGCAGCTGCGCCAGCGGTGTACGCCTTTTTATGCTGCGGCTGCGCAGCGCAAAGCGCTCGATAAATGCCGGACTGGCCAGCGAACGATAACGCATAACCCCCAGCGGAATACTCAGCCCGCCGTTGACCGGCGCCGGCTCGGCACAGATACAGGCCATCACTTCCCCGTTACGCATGCGCTGTAACGCTACATCCTGATCTTCAATCACCAGATCAAAATCGATATTGCCGACGTCTTCACAGGCAGACAAAGCCTGCGCCAGCCAGGTATCCACACTGTCCGCATTCACCGCCAGCCTTACCCGCAAAGGTCCGGCGCTCTGATCAGGCAGCACCAGACCCTGCTCCAGCTGATGCACCTGCTGCAAATGGTTGGTCAGACGCTGACCCAATTCCGTTAATCGCGGTGGCGTGGTTCGCAGCAGAACCGGTTGCCCGAGCCGGTATTCCAGCTGACGGATACGCTGACTGACCGCTGGCTGACTGATATTGAGTTTACGCGCCGCGCGTTCAAAACCGCGCTGCTCGATAACCGCCGCGAGTGCTTCCAGTGCCGGATAATCAATCATAATTTCTACTTATATCTCATAAGATTTATTATTTTGAATAATATCAGCCTAACGACTATCTTGCCCGCTGTTAAGACACATTAAGCGCAGTTGCCACAAAACAATAAGGTAACTGCAGACAGAGGGTATCCCCGTGAACGTACTGACAGGCGACCTGTTAAATACCTTTTCTCAGCTGCTGGCCGGCTTCCTGCTGACCGCCGGGCTGATTGTTTCTATCGGCGCGCAGAATGCCTGGGTGCTGAATAAATGCCTGCGTAACGACAACCCATGGGCCGTGACGTCAGTGTGCATCGCTATCGATGCCACGCTGATTTTTGCCGGTGTGTTTCTGATGGATAAAATTCAGCAGCAACTGCCATTATTAGTGCCGGTATTTACCCTGCTGGCCATTGGTATCCTGACCTGGATGGGCCTGAAGGCATTGCAGCGGGCAATCAACAATAACAGTGACGGTCTGCTTGCCAGCGCCGGTCATATCACCCGCAGTGGCTGGCATGCGGCTGGTCAGGCCGCCATGATTTCACTGTTTAATCCGCATGTGTATGTCGACACCATGGCATTAATCGGCAGTGTCGGCGCACGCCAGGCATCGCCTGCGGTATTCGCTGCCGGTGCATCACTTGCATCATTCTGCTGGTTTACCATGATGGCCATGGGTGCAAAAAAACTGCGCCACCTGCTGAGCTCTCCCGCTCACTGGCGGGTATTCGACGGTCTGATGGCAGCGGTGATGTTTCTGGTTGCCACCTCGCTGGTGTTTGATGTGCTGCTGCCTTAGCCGCTGTCGTGGGATGTATTGAGCATAAAACGGAGGCAAACGGACAATAAAAAAGCCTGAAGCGCGCTAACGTTTCAGGCTTTTTTACTTCTGGCTTTTCGATATAAAAATAACAGACATAGCGACAGACACAGTAACGAACCTGTCGAAAAACGGTCAGAGCATCTCTTTTAACGCATCCAGCAGAATCTGATTCTGCTCATCGGTACCGATAGTAATACGCAGGAACTGAGCGATACGTTCAGTCTTAAAGTGGCGCACAATAATGCCCTGCTCACGCAGAGCGGCAGCCAGCTCACCGGCATCCTTCTGCCCATGACGGGCAAACACAAAGTTGGCAGCAGACGGCAGTACGTCGAAACCAAGCTCCGTTAAACCGGCATTCACCTGCTCGCGGCTGGCGATAACTTTATTACAGGTATCATTGAAGTAGTCACGATCATCAAACGCAGCGGCAGCACCGACCAGCGCCAGACGATCCAGCGGATAGGAGTTAAAGCTGTTTTTAACCCGCTCCAGCGCTTCAATTAAATCTTCATGCCCAACGGCCAGACCAACACGCATCCCCGCCAGAGAACGGGATTTAGACAAGGTCTGGGTAACCAGCAGATTCGGGTATTTATTCACCAGTGCGATGGCACTTTCACCACCAAAATCCACATAAGCTTCATCGACCAGCACAACGCTTTGGGTATTGTTCTGCAGCAGTTTTTCAATCGCTGCTAACGGCAATAAGCGTCCGGTCGGTGCATTAGGATTAGGGAAAATAATCCCGCTGTTTCCATTTGCAGAAACACTCGCACTGATGAAATCATCGACGTTAATCTGAAATTCTTCGTCGAGGGGAATCTGTTTGGCTTCGATGCCATATAAACCGCAGTACACCGGATAGAAGCTGTAAGTAATATCCGGGAACAGCAGCGGTTTGCCATGCTGAAACAAACCGTGAAACGCATGAGCCAGCACTTCATCCGAGCCGTTACCAACAAACACCTGACTGGTTTTTACGCCGTAATAATCTGCCACAGACTGCTTCAGCTTATCGCCATTCGGGTCCGGATATAAACGCAGATCATCTGTCAGTTCGGCCTGCATGGCCGCCACCGCTTTGGGAGACGGACCGTACGGGTTTTCATTGGTATTCAGTTTTACCAGCCGTGTCATTTTCGGCTGTTCACCCGGTACATAAGGCACCAGATTTTTAACAAACGGACTCCACAGCTGGCTCATTGTTTTCAGTCCTTAATGCGGAATTCAGCGCTGCGGGCGTGAGCAGTCAGGAACTCACCACGGGCCAGGACAGAAGCGGTTTTACCCAGTTCAGAAGCGCCGTCAGCGGAGCACATAATCAGTGACGAACGCTTCTGGAAGTCATACACCCCCAGCGGCGAAGAGAAACGCGCAGTGCCGGACGTTGGCAGTACGTGGTTAGGCCCGGCGCAGTAATCGCCCAGCGCTTCTGCGGTGTAACGACCCATAAAGATCGCACCGGCGTGGCGGATTTCCGGCAACCAGCTTTGCGGATCTTCGACAGAAAGTTCAAGGTGCTCCGGTGCAATGCGGTTAGCAATAGCAATGGCGTCGGCTTTATCTGCTGCCAAAATCAGCGCACCACGCTCACTCAGCGAGGTACGGATAATTTCTTCACGTTCCATGGTTGGCAGCAGTTTGTCGATGGAGGCTTTTACCGCATCGAGGAATTCTGCATCGGTAGACACCAGAATCGCCTGAGCGTCTTCATCGTGTTCTGCCTGGGAGAACAGGTCCATGGCAATCCAGTCCGGATTGGTCTGGCCATCACACACCACCAGAATTTCAGACGGACCAGCGATCATATCGATACCGACCTGCCCAAATACCGCACGCTTGGCAGTGGCCACATAGATGTTGCCTGGACCAACAATTTTATCCACGCCCGGTACGGTATCAGTGCCGTATGCCAGTGCGGCAACGGCCTGCGCACCACCAACGGTAAAGACGCGGCTCACACCGGCAGCGGCAGCGGCAGCCAGCACCAGCTGATTCAGCTCGCCGCCCGGAGTCGGCACCACCATGATAATTTCCTGCACACCGGCAACGTGGGCCGGGATAGCATTCATCAGCACGGATGAAGGATAAGCCGCTTTACCGCCCGGTACGTACAGACCCACACGATCCATAGGCGTCACTTTCTGGCCCAGCATAGTGCCGTCGGCTTCGGTGTAGGTCCAGGAATCCTGTTTCTGTTTTTCGTGGTAGCTGCGCACGCGTTCCGCGGCTTTCAGCAGCGCTTCGCGACGCTCCTGCGGCAGGGCATCCAGTGCAGCCTGCAGCTGTTCCTGATTCAGTTCCAGCTCGGCCATGGATGTCGCTTCCATACGGTCGAACTTATTAGTGAATTCGATCAGGGCTTCATCGCCACGGGTGCGGATGTCATAAATAATATCGGCAACGGTTTTCTGTACGCCGGCATCGGATACGGATTCCCATGACAGCAGGCTGTCCATCTGTTGGGCAAAATCACTTTGGGCAGAGCTGAAACGACGGATTTCAATAGTCATTTTTTCACCTTATTTCTGTGCGTCACGCTGACGTTCTACGGCGGCTTTCATCTGGTCAATAATCGGCTGAATCTGCGCGTGCTTCACTTTCATGGCCGCGCGGCCAGCGACTAAACGCGAGCTGATCGGTGCGATCAGATCACGGGCTTCCAGACCATTGGCCTTCAGCGTATTGCCGGTGTCTACGATATCCACAATCATATCGGCCAGCCCCATAATCGGCGCCAGTTCCATGCCGCCGTACAGTTTAATAATGTCGACCTGACGGCCCTGCTCTGCGAAATAGCGCTTGGCCACGTTGACGAATTTGCTCGCTACTTTCAGACGGCCCTGAGGCATTTCTGCACCTTTCAGTGCAGCGGTCATCAGACGGCAGGTGGCGATGTTCAGATCCAGTGGTTCACACAGGTTATCGCTGCCATATTCCATCAACACGTCTTTACCGGCCACGCCCAGATCGGCAGCGCCATACTCAACGTAAGTCGGCACGTCGGTGGCACGGATCACCACCAGCTTGATATGGTCATGATTGGTATCGAAAATCAGCTTACGACTCTTTTTAATATCCTCGGCCGGATGGATACCGGCTTCCGCCAGCAGTGGCAGAGTGTCATCGAGAATACGCCCTTTTGACAGAGCAATGGTCAGTGGTTGAGTCATGAGTTGCTGATCCTCTTTTTTCAGCGTGTTTTAAGTCAGTTTCAGTTTTTCAATAGCAGGCTGTGATTTTCACGTTTGAAGGTAGTGCCTGCTCACTGCAATGGCAATACAGACAATGAAAGCGTCGGCGAAGCAGCAGGGGCAAGGCAAAAAGCGGCGAAAAAACGGAGTGTACAAATTGTACATGAGTATTTTGAGACGCTTTTTAACACAGCACCTGCAATGCAGGCAGCTTTCACAAGCTATCAGCCAGATATTCTGCGGATATTCGCACCCAACTGCTGAAACTTTTCTTCAATACATTCATAGCCGCGGTCAATGTGATAAATACGGTTCACATCGGTCGCGCCTTCGGCCATCAGGGCCGCAATCACCAGCGACGCCGAAGCACGCAGGTCGGTCGCCATAACCGGAGCAGCCTGCAGCTTCTCTTTACCGGTTACGATGGCAGTATTGCCTTCAACGGCGATATCCGCGCCCATACGCACCAGTTCCTGAGCGTGCATAAAGCGGTTTTCGAATACGGTTTCAATCACGGTACCCGTGCCTTCGGCCAATGCATTCAGCACCATAAACTGTGCCTGCATATCGGTCGGGAATGCCGGGTGCGGAGCGGTTTTGATATTTACCGCTTTGGGACGCTTACCGTGCATATCCAGCTCGATCCAGTTGTCACCAATGGTAATATCGGCACCGGCTTCTTCCAGCTTATGCAGAACCGCTTCCATGATCAGCGGATCGGTATCTTTGGTTTTCACCCGGCCACCGGTCACGGCTGCCGCTACCAGATAGGTACCAGTTTCAATACGGTCCGGCAGCACATCGAAGGAACAGCCGTACAGTTTCTCAACACCTTCGATCACCATGGTGTCAGAGCCGGCACCTGAAATCTTAGCGCCCATGGCATTCAGACAGTTGGCCAGATCCACGACTTCCGGTTCACGGGCCGCGTTTTCAATGGTGGTGGTGCCTTTCGCCAGTGTCGCTGCCATCATCACGTTTTCGGTACCGGTTACGGTCACGGTATCGAAGAAAATATTAGCGCCGGTCAGACGACCGCCAGGCACGACGGCTTTAATATAGCCATCCAGTACTTCAACTTCAGCGCCCAGCGCTTCCATACCACGGATGTGCAGATCAACCGGACGGGAGCCAATGGCACAACCGCCAGGCAGGGATACTTCGGCTTCGCCGTAACGCGCTAACAGCGGACCAAGAACCAGAATCGAAGCGCGCATGGTGCGCACCAGATCGTAAGGCGCTACACAGCTTTTGATGTTGGCGCAGTCGGTTTCGACCGACATATCTTCATCGATCGCCACTTCCACACCCATGCAGCCGAGCAGTTCCAGCATGGTCGTAATATCGTGCAGGTGCGGCAGGTTACCTACGCGCATAACACCTTCCGCCAGCAGAGTCGCTGACAGAATCGGCAGGGCAGAGTTTTTTGCACCGGAAATACGGATCTCACCGTTCAGCCGGTTACCGCCCTCAATTCTCAGTTTGTCCATAGAAAGCTCTTATTGTGCGCTGGCTTTTTCAGCAGGGGTAAAAGTGCGGATAGATACAGCGTGCAGACGGCCGTCTGCAATGTATGGATTCAGCAGTTTGTACACGAACTGCTGGCGTTTTACCGCGTTCAGACCTTCAAACGCTTCACCGACACCTTCCACCACGTTGTGGTAGCCATCGCCGTCGACGGTCCAGTTGATTTCAGGGGATTCAGTTTGCAGGACTTGCAGGATTTCTGCCGGGGACATACGGTTTACCGTTCAGATTTCGAAAGCGCCATATGATAGCGGATTTGCGCCCCGGAACGAAGCGCACAGGATAGGTAAAGTGACAGCCCGATCACGAAATTCAGTCAGGCATGACGGATATCAGGCAATCAGGGGGGCAAACAGCGGATCGAGATCGCTGATATCTATGATAGGACGCATATGTTCCGGCAGATTGAGGATGCTCAACTGGCAACCACTGGTTTCTGCCGCCCGCAGCCATTCCAGCACCAGCGCCACGCCGCTGCTGGACACCCGGGTAACACCCTGCATATCGACCGTCCAGCGGTCGCCGGCAGCACTGATCAGCTTTTTACCCGGTGCAATCACAGCGGTTACCGTGCTGTGCAGCAGGTCGCCGCTCAGCTCCGCGGTATGTTCGTCGATGCGTTTCAGCTCAGCCATAGTGTGCCCGATCAGTTCTTTTCAGCGCTGTTAAACAGGAAACGGCCAATCAGCTCTTCCAGTACAATGGCGGACTGAGTGTCGTCAATCCAGTCACCATCTTTCAGATAGTCTTCCTCAGCGCCTACGGTCAGACCGATGTATTTCTCGCCCAGCAGACCGGCGGTCAGGATGGAGGCTGAGGTATCCGTGGTCAGAGTGCTCATGGATTTATCAATCTCCATTTCCACCACCGCTGAATACCATTCGGTATCCAGATAGATGTTGGTCACCCGGCCAATGGTCACACCGGACATGGATACTTTGGCTTTTTCAGTCAGACCGCCCAGATTTTCAAAATGGGCTTTGATGGTATAGGTATCATCACTGCTGCGGATGGTCAGGCCACTGACGCGGAAAGCCATCAACACAATGGCAATCACGCCCAGAACCATAAAAGCGCCGACACTCAGTTCAATGTAACGCATGCGCATGTTCAGATACCCCCCAGCATCACGGCTGTCAGAATAAAGTCGAGTCCAAGTACGGCCAGTGAAGAAATCACCACCGTCTGAGTAGTTGCTTTACCGATCCCTTCGGAAGTCGGCACGGAGTCGTAGCCCTGAAAGACTGCGATCCAGGTAATCACCAGACCGAATACCAGGGATTTCACAACCCCTTTCACCACGTCTGAATAAAATTCTACCGAAGCCTGCATATTGCCCCAGTAAGCACCTTCATCAATGCCTACCAGATCAATGGCTACATACGCCCCACCCCAGATACCTACGGTGGAAAACAGCAGCGCCAGAATCGGCATAGAAATAAGACCAGCCCACAGACGCGGCGTTATTACCCGCTTCAGCGGATCGACACCCATCATTTCCATGGCCGTCAGCTGTTCTGTGGCCTTCATCAGACCAATTTCAGCGGTCAGGGCTGAACCGGCACGACCGGCAAACAGCAGGGCTGCGACCACCGGACCGAGTTCACGCAGCAGCGACAGCGCCACCAGCGTTCCCAATACGGTTTCAGAACCAAAGCTGACCAGAATGTTGTAGCCCTGCAGCGCCAGCACCATACCGACAAAGAAACCGGCGACGACGATAATAATCAGTGAGCGCACACCCACTGAGTAAATCTGCTTGATCAGATCAAAGAAACCGGCACTGCCCGGACCGCCCCACATAATCGAGTGCCACAGCATAATGGTGGCGCGGCCAATGGATTCGATCGCCCGGGTACCGCTCTGGCCGATGCTCTGCAGTTTGTTCAGCATCATTCCACTCCGCTCAGAATATCGCTGCGGTAATCCGCCGCCGGGTAGTGGAATGGCACCGGACCATCAGGATCGCCGTTAAGGAACTGCTTCACTTCCGCATTGCCTTCGTTGATAAGTTCTTCCGGGGTGCCAAAGCCGATCACTTTGCCGTCGGAGACGACACACAGGTAATCAGCAATGGAACAGGATTCTTCGACATCGTGGGAAACCAGCAAACTAGTGAGACCGAGCGCCTGATTCAGACCGCGGATCAGTTTCACAATCATGCCCATGGAGATGGGATCGAGGCCGGTAAAAGGCTCGTCGTACATAATGATTTCCGGGTCCATGGCGATAGAACGCGCCAGCGCCACCCGTCGTGCCATACCGCCCGACAGTTCTGCCGGTGACATATTACGCGCACCACGCAGACCAACGGCTTCAAGCTTCATCAGTACCAGATCGCGGATCATTGATTCCGGCAGATCGGTGTGCGTACGCAATGGAAAAGCAACGTTATCGAATACGTTCAGGTCGGTGAACAGTGCGCCGGTCTGAAACAGCATGCCCATCTTCTGACGGCGCAGCTCAAACAACTTTTTACGCGACAACTGAGCGACGTTCTGACCATCAACAATGACGGTACCTTTATCCGCGATCAGCTGGCCACCAATAAGACGCAGCAGTGTTGTCTTACCGGTACCGGACGGTCCCATGATCGCGGTCACTTTGCCACGCGGGAAATCCACATCCAGATTGTTGTAAATGAGTCTGTCCCCGCGACTGAAACTCAGATCACGGATAGAGACATAGGGCTGACTCGCAGTCATGCACAGTCCCTGCCTGATACGGTTTAATTGCCCGCTAGCTTAGCGGAATGTTCATTCAGAACCAACAGTCCTCGTTTAACGTCTCATACAGCTGAGCAAAACGATAAGTTGCAATTGCGTACAGAATCCCCTCCGGTACAATGTCGCGCTTTATTTCTGAACCCTCAGGACCTGCCCAATTCCATGCTGACTGCCCCTATGCTGACCGCCGCTGTTGCCGTAATCGCCGGACTCGTCCTGCTGGTCTGGAGCGCCGATAAATTTGTGATCGGAGCCGCGGCGACCGCCCGCAGACTGGGGATGTCTCCCTTATTAGTTGGCCTGACCATCGTTGCCATGGGCACCTCCGCACCTGAGATGTTCGTATCTGCCATGGCTTCCATCGACGGCGCAGGCAACCTGGCCATCGGTAATGCCATTGGTTCCAACATCACCAATATTGCACTGGTGCTGGGGGTAACCGCCCTGATCAGTCCGATTCCGCTGCAGAAAAAACTGCTGAAGAAAGAACTGCCGGTACTGGTGCTGGTGAGCATTATCGGCGGCCTGACGCTGGCCGATCTGGAACTGAATCTGCTCGATGCCATCATTCTGCTGACTGCCATGGCGGCCGCCCTATATCTGATGTTTCTCGGCTCCAGTGAGTCCGGTGAGTCTGTTGTAGAAGAAGACGAAGCAGAAGAAATTGAAAACACACCACTGCGCAAAGCCATTATCGAACTGGTAATTGGCCTGGTCGCACTGGTTATTGCTTCTAAACTGCTGGTGTGGGGCGCAACGGATATTGCCCACGCATTTGGCGTCAGCGATCTTATTATCGGCCTGACCATCGTTGCTATCGGTACCAGCCTGCCCGAGCTGGCGGCGTCTGTGGCCAGTGCCCTGAAAGGCCACCACGATATTGCTATCGGTAACGTGATCGGCTCGAATATGTTTAATTTACTCACTGTTATGCCGATTCCCGGCCTGCTCGCCGTTACTCAGGTTGACCCGCAGGCGCTGTATCGTGATTACTCGGTTATGATGGTGCTGACCGTTGCGCTGGTGATTATGTTCCTGGTGAACTACCGCAGCGGCACTCTTGGCCGTTTTTCCGGTCTGTTACTGACAGCCAGTTTTATTGGTTACATGTCGTCTTTATATTTTATGGCAAGCTAATGACTACCAATTTTGATTTTGATTTTCTGCAATCCGCCCGTCGCACCATAACCCTGGAGCAGGAAGCGATCGGGCACCTGATCGACCGTCTGTCCACAGATTTCGCCATCGCCTGCAAACTCATCCTCGAATGTAAAGGCCGTGTGGTGGTTACCGGCATGGGGAAATCCGGCCACATCGGCACCAAAATGGCCGCCACTCTGGCCAGCACCGGCACGCCGGCATTTTTTGTTCATCCGGGCGAAGCCAGTCACGGTGATATGGGCATGATCCAGCCGGAAGACGTGGTCATCGCGCTGTCGAATTCCGGTGAAAGCAGCGAAGTAACCAGCCTGCTACCACTGTTCAAACGCCTCGGCACGCGCCTGATCAGCATGACCGGTAAACCGGAATCAACACTGGCCACCGCAGCTGACGCGCATCTGGATACTGGTGTTGAACAGGAAGCCTGCCCGCTGAATCTGGCACCAACCTCCTCTACCACCTGTGCTCTGGTGGTTGGCGATGCCCTGGCTGTGGCTCTGCTCGAAGCCCGCGGCTTCACCGCCGAAGACTTTGCCTTCTCTCATCCAGGTGGTTCACTGGGCCGTCGTCTGCTGCTGAAAGTCGAAGACATCATGCACGCCGGCGCCGAACTGCCAGTCGTCGAACCAGCAACGACGCTCTCTGAAGCCCTGCTGGTCGTGACGTCCAAAGGTCTGGGCATGACAACCGTGCAGCTGGATGGCCAGATGCAGGGGATTTTCACCGACGGTGACTTACGTCGCGCCATCGACAACGGTGTAAATATTCACACCGCCACCATGGCAGACGTTATGACCTATGGCGGTAAAAGCACCACGCCAAAAACCCTGGCAGCCGAGGCCCTGAAGCTCATGGAAGACAACAAAATTAACGCTCTGGTGGTTAAGGAAGGCGACAAAGCCGTTGGCGTTATCAATATGCACGACCTGCTGCGAGCGGGCGTGATCTGATGCGTAAGCGCTGGTTGCTGCTGATCATCACGGCATTTTTCGGCCTGGCTCTGCTGGCAGTAGATCGCTACACCAGTGAACTGACACCAGCCGGAGCTGATCAGGCTGATAACGAGCCGGATTACTACGGTGAGAAGCTGATCAGCCGCCAGTACAGCGACGAAGGTATTCAGTCGCAGAAATTCACTGCAGACAGCTCCAGCCACTATCCGGGTATCGGCAACACCTATTTCAGTCAGCCGGAATTTACCGTGCTCGACGAAGAGGGTTCGCAATGGCTGATCTCTGCGGTTGAAGGCACCATGACAGATGCGGATAAAACCCTGCAGCTGATCAATGACGTAAAAATCCGCCCGCTCGACACTGCAGCCAATCATAATCTGCTGATCCGCACTGAGCGCCTGACATACCACCACAGCACCGGCATCGCCGAAACCGATCAGCTCGTCACCATTACCAGTGACCGCGCCAACATGACGGCCGTTGGTATGCGCATGGACGTTCCGGCTCAACATATCCGCTTTAATGCAGAGGTTAACTCACGTTATGAACCTTAAGTCTCTGACCGCTCTTCCCTTCTCTCTGCTGCTGGCGATTCTGACATCAGCGGCTCAGGCCTTGCCGGAAGACGAACAACAGGAACTGGTTATCCGCTCCCAGCAGGCGGAAATGGATCGCCGTACCGGTGTCGTGATTTATCAGGGTAATGTCATTCTTACTCAGGGTACGCTTAAGATCGAAGCCGACCGGCTGGAAATCCTGCATGAAGGCAACGTATTAAAAAGCGCCGTCGCCGATGGTAAACCGGCACGTTACCAGCAGCAGATTAATGTCGGTAAGCCAGTCACTTACGCCAATGGTAAGCGCATTGAATATCTGAGCGATCAGCGTGAAGTAATCATCACCGGAGACGCCAATCTGAAACAGGGTGGCGATCAGTTCAGCGGTCAGCGCCTGACTTACGATATGAATGCCGAGACGGTCAAAGCCAACGGTGGCACCAGCACAGTTAAAGAAGGCGAAGAAAAGCCGGAAGACTCCCGGGTACGGATGGTGATCCAGCCTAAGAAAGACGATAACGCCGCGGAATCATCCGGCAATAACGCGGAGCCGTCCGGCAACAGCACTGAGCAATCCGGAAGCAGCCAATGAAAACACTGAAGGCAGAACATCTGGCCAAAAGCTACAACGGCCGTGAAGTAGTCAAAGACGTGTCCATGGAAGTCAGCAGCGGCCAGATCGTCGGCCTGCTGGGTCCGAACGGTGCGGGTAAAACCACCTGCTTTTATATGATCGTCAACCTGGTACAGGCCGATAAAGGCACGATAACCATCGACGGCGAAGACATCAGTCACCTGCCAATGCATGGCCGGGCACGCAAAGGTATCGGCTATCTGCCGCAGGAAGCTTCCATCTTCCGCAAGCTCAGTGTGTCAGACAACATACTGGCCATTCTGGAAACCCGCAAAGACCTCAACCGCAAACAGCGTCTGGAGCGTCTGGAAGGCCTGCTCGACGAGTTCAACATCCAGCATATCCGCGACAGTCTGGGCATGGCCCTGTCCGGCGGCGAACGCCGGCGGGTGGAAATTGCCCGCGCTCTGGCCGCCGAACCGTCCTTTATTTTGCTCGATGAGCCTTTCGCCGGGGTTGACCCAATTTCCGTAGCTGACATCATGGACATTATCCGTCAGCTGAAAGCGCGCGGAATTGGTGTACTGATTACCGACCACAATGTGCGGGAAACCCTCGCCATCTGTGAAAAAGCTTACATCGTCGGTGGCGGTCACATTATTGCAGAAGGAAATGCCGACGAAGTACTCGCCAGCGAACAGGTACGTAAAGTGTATCTGGGGGAGGACTTCCGCCTCTGATCAGAGCAGCGAATGGATTCAGATACGCAGGAGGATACTCCTGTGCAGTGGGACTGGCCCAACCTGAAGTGACCAACAAATCAGGTTGTGGGTTCCCGGCCTTGGCGTATAATGCACAGATTGTGCCGACTATGGGTAAGTACTGAACTCTATGAAAGCGTCTCTTCAGTTAAAGATGGGTCAGCAACTGACCATGACCCCTCAGTTACAGCAGGCAATCCGTCTGCTGCAGCTCTCTACCCTTGACCTCCAGCAGGAGATTCAGGAGGCACTGGACGCCAATCCTATGCTGGAAATGGAAGAGCACGAGGGTGACGATACAGCGGATCACTCCTCTATGGAGGTGTCCGAGAGCAAAACAGAAGTTACTTCCAAAGACGATTCCGATACTCCGGAACTGGACGAACAATGGTCCCAGGAACAACTGCCGGACGATCTGCCGGTAGACAGCCAGTGGGACGATACCTATCAGGCAACAGCCGGTGTTTCTTCCGGCAACAGCAACGCCATCGACGACGACTTCGATTACGATTCCCGCCACGCCTCCACTGAAAATCTGCAGGATCACCTCGAGTGGCAGCTTAACCTGACACCAATGTCCGACGCTGACCGCGAAATCGCCACCATGCTGATTGATGGCGTGGACGACGATGGTTACCTGCACACCACCATTGAAGATGTGGTGGAAAGCATGGACCCGGAACTGGAAATCGAAGAAGAAGAAGTTCTGGCCGTCCTGCATCGCCTGCAGCAGTTTGATCCGGCCGGTGTTTTTGCCCGCGATCTGCGTGAATGCCTGTTGCTGCAACTGGCGCAGCTGGCACCGGAAACCGAATGGCTGAAAGAAGCCCGGCTGGTAATCAGTGACTACATCGAATTACTCGGCAGCCGCGATTACCAGACCCTGATGCGCAAGACCCGTCTGCGCGAAGATGATCTGAAATCTGTACTGTGCCTGATTAAAGAACTGAACCCGAAACCCGGTGCCGGCGTCAGTGGTGAACAGGCAGAATACGTTGTGCCGGATGTGATCGTGCGTAATGTGCGCGATGAATGGCGGGTCGAACTGAACCCCGACATCGCACCCAAACTGCGGGTGAATGCGGATTACGCTGCACTGGTGCGTCGTTCAGACAACAGCACAGATAATGCTTTCCTGCGTGATCACCTGCAGGAAGCGCGCTGGTTTATCAAAAGTCTGCAAAGCCGCAATGAAACCCTGCTGAAAGTGGCCACCAAAATTGTTGAGTATCAGATCGACTTCTTCGAAGAAGGTGAAGAAGCGATGAAACCTCTGGTGCTGCACGATATTGCCGAAGCGGTTGGCATGCACGAATCGACGATTTCCCGTGTGACCACACAGAAATACATGCACACCCCGCGTGGTATTTTTGAACTCAAGTACTTTTTCTCCAGTCATGTCAGCACAGATGGCGGCGGCGAATGCTCGTCCACTGCTATCCGCGCCATGATCAAAAAGCTGATTTCAGAAGAAAATGCCCGTAAACCACTCAGTGATAACAAAATCGCAACTATGCTTGGAGAACGCGGTATTCAGGTTGCACGACGCACCGTAGCCAAGTACCGTGAAGCTATGTTGATTCCACCTTCAAATGAACGTAAACAGCTGATTTAGAACACTGAATTTAATCCTGAAGCTGATTAAATAGTAAAAAACAGAACCAGCACACAAGGAGCCTGGAAATGAAGATCAATATCAGCGGTCACCATGTAGAAATTACCGAAGCCCTGCAGAGTCATGTCGACGACAAGATGTCGAAGCTGACCCGCCACTTCGACAACATCACCAATGGTCAGGTTACTCTCACTGTGGTGAAAGGGCGCATGACAGCAGAAGCAACCGTCCACGCCAGTGGCACAGATCTGAACGCCAGTGCAGAAGGCGACGATATGTACGCCGCCATTGATCAGATGGTAGAAAAGCTGGATCGTCAGCTTCTTAAACACAAAGAAAAACTGGTAGCACGTCAGAAAGGTCAGGGCTGATTTTTTATGGAACTGAGTATCGGCGACATTCTTACGCCAGAACGCGCATTAATTAATGTAGAAGTCTCCAGCAAGAAAAAACTGCTGGAGTTTCTGTCTGGCTTTGTTGCCGAGCAGCTCAGTGACTGCTCAGCCGACGATATTTTCGACAGCCTGCTCAGCCGCGAGCGGTTGGGCAGCACCGGCATTGGGGAAGGCATTGCCATTCCCCATTGCCGTCTGCGCCAGTGCACTCAGGCCATCGGCATTCTGTTGCGCCTGGCCGAACCTGTGGACTACGACGCCATCGATCAGAAACCGGTCGATCTGGTTTTTGCTCTGTTAGTGCCGGAAGAAGCCACCGAAGAACATTTAAAAGTACTGGCCATGCTGGCCAGAAACTTCAGCGAAGCGGGTTACCGGGAAGCCCTGCGCAATGCCCCGGACGCTAAATACCTCTATCAACGGGCGCTCGCCAGCGCTTAACCCAGGGATATGGAGATAACCGATGCGCCTGGTAGTCATCAGTGGACGTTCAGGATCAGGTAAATCCAGCGCACTGCACGTGCTCGAGGATCAGGGCTTTTATTGTATAGATAACCTGCCCATCTCCATGCTTCCGACTCTGGTCACCCAGACCGAAAGTGAAGAAAAGCTGTCCCGGGTGGCCGTCAGTATCGACGCCCGCAACCTGCTTCACGCCTTCGATAACATCGACGAAATCCTGCACCAGCTGCCCAATGATGAATACCGCCTGGATGTCATCTATCTGGATGCCAGCGAAGAAGTTCTGCTGCAGCGCTTCAGCTCCACCCGGCGTAAGCACCCACTGACCAGCCCACACCTGTCGCTGGCGGAAGCCATTGATCAGGAAAAAGAACTGCTCGACCCCATCGCCAATCTGGCGGATCTGACCCTCGATACTACCAATATGTCGGTACACGAGCTGCGCAGTCAGATCAAAATGCGGGTCGCAGACAAATCCAGCAACGATATCGCCATTCTGTTTGAATCCTTCGGCTTCAAACACGGTATTCCCATCGATGCCGATTATGTTTTTGATGTGCGCAACCTGCCGAATCCCTATTGGGACCCGGGCCTGCGTGCACACACAGGGCTGGAACAGCCAGTGATTGAATTTCTTGGCAACGAGCCACAGGTGGCGCTGATGAAAGACGATATTGCCGGTTTCATCCGTCGCTGGCTGCCGGCCTTTATCGAGGCAAACCGCAGTTATATGACCATCGCCATCGGCTGCACCGGTGGCCAACACAGATCCGTTTATGTCGCCGAGCGATTGAAAGAGGAATTCGCTGATCTGTACAGCAATGTGCAGATCCGCCACCGCGAGCTGAGCAACCAGGAGTCCTGATGATTAAAACCCAGCTGACCATTATCAATAAACTGGGCCTGCATGCCCGGGCTGCCGCCAAACTGGTGTCGACTGCCTCGGCCTTTTCCAGTCAGGTAAAAGTCGGCTATCCGGAGCGTATGGTTGACGGTAAAAGCATCATGGCGGTGATGATGCTGGCCGCCAGTAAAGGTACCGTTCTGGAACTGCACGCCGAAGGTAACGATGCGGAGGCTGCGGCGGAAGCCATCACCGATCTCATCAACCGCCGCTTCGACGAGGAAGAATAGGTTTTAAAACAATTAATTACACGCATTCTTGCGAGTAGTTTCATGGTATCTGTTGTCTGACCCGGATACACTCTCAGTTCATATAACCCGCCCCGGAACAAGGTACGATGGCAGAGCAAAGCGAACGCGCCCGGACAAAACTGCACAGTCTTAACGCAGCTCTTGAGAGCGGCGCGATGACGCAGGTCCGCCGTATCCTGAACTCGGGTCTGGCGCCGGTTGATATTGCCCACCTGATTGAATCCTCACCGCCTAAGGCGCGTAAGATTCTGTGGGAGATGGTCGACAAGGAACTGGAAGGTGAAGTACTGCAGAATCTGAGTGAAGAGCTGCAGGGTCACTTCCTGAGCGATATGAGCGCCGAAGAAGTCGCCGATATCGCCTCCGAGCTCGACACCGATGACGTCGCCGATATGCTGCAGGCGCTGCCGGAACGTGTGACCCAGGAAGTTCTGGAGTCCATGGACCAGCAGGACCGGGATCGCCTCGAGTCAGTACTGGGTTATGCCGAGGACAGTGCCGGTGGTCTGATGAACACCGACACCATCACCATCCGTCCGGACATCACTCTGGATGTGGTGCTGCGCTATCTGCGCCGCCACAAATCCCTGCCCGCCATGACGGATAACCTGCTGGTCGTCAGCCGTAACAACGAATTTATCGGTACCCTGGCCATCAGCAAACTGCTGGTCAGTGACCCGCATCAGACCGTGCGGGAAGTGATGAGTACAGACGCCAAAATCATTCCTGCCACCATGCATGACAGCGACGTTGCCAAACTGTTCGAGCGCCACGATCTGGTATCCGCTCCGGTTGTCGACGACGATGGCGTGCTGGTTGGCCGGATCACCATCGATGACGTGGTTGACGTTATCCGCGAAACTGCGGACCACTCACTGATGAGTATGGCCGGTCTGGACGACGAAGAAGACACCTTCGCTCCGGCCCTGAAAACCAGTCGCCGCCGTGCGGTATGGCTGGGTATTAACCTGCTGACCGCGCTGGCAGCCTCCGCCGTGATCGGCATGTTCGACGAAACCATCGAAAAAGTTGTCGCACTGGCTGTACTGATGCCGATTGTTGCCAGTATGGGCGGTATTGCCGGCAGTCAGGTACTGACCCTGGTGATCCGTGGCCAGGCACTGGGACACCTCAGCGGCAGTAACTTCCGCTGGCTGTTTAACCGGGAAATCATTGTCGCCGCCATCAATGGTGTGCTGTGGGCGGTGGTTATCGCCATCATCACCTTTGTCTGGTTCAGGGACCCGCAGATCGCCCTGATCATTGCCGCCGCCATTGTCATCAACCTGCTGGTTGCCGCTGTGGCCGGCGCTGGCCTGCCTCTGCTGCTGAAAGCACGGGGAATTGATCCTGCCCTTGCTGGCAGCGTGGTTCTGACTACCGTCACAGATGTGGTAGGATTCCTCTCCTTCCTCGGGTTAGCGACCCTGTTCTATCTGTGAACCGAATACCAAATACTATGAAAGATGATCAATACGAAGACGACGACATCGAATATGTCAGTAAGTCTGAACTGAAACGTGATGCTGAACGCCTGAAAGTCATGGGCAAAGAGCTGAGCGAAATGACACCGGCCAAATGGGCTGAGCTGCCGATTTCAGAGAATCTGCGCAGCGCCCTGAAAGAAAGCCAGCGTCTGAAGCAGAATGAAGCCAAACGCCGTCACCTGCAGTACATTGGCAAGCTGATGCGCGAAGAAGATGTCGATGCCATTCAACATGCGCTGGATCTGATGGACCCGTCGAGCGAAGTCTTTGGTCGCCTGATCCGTCAGCAGGAAATGTGGCGTACCCGCCTGATTAACGACAACAACGGCCTCAATGACTTTATTGAGGAATATCCGCATGTTGATCGCCAGCAACTGCGCAACCTGGTACGTAACGCCAGTAAAGAAATGAGCAGTGAACCGCCAAAACCTGGCAGTAACTACAAGAAGCTGTTTCAGCTGATCCGCGAAGTCATGGCTGACTGAGCGCCACGGCGCCCGCAGCCCCACTTCTGCACATCACTCCGCTGTATTTAACGCCACGTGATTCAGCGGCATAGCCCGGCGGATTTCCTGCAATCGCTGCAGATCAATATCCGCCAGGCTGACACCGGGTTCTTCGCCCGCCATGGTCAGCACTTTTCCCCAGGGATCGATGACGCAGGAATGTCCCCAGGTCTGGCGCTTGTCATCGTGCCAGCCACACTGGTCTGCAGCAACGATATAGCACTGATTCTCCACCGCCCGGGCAGTCAGCAGCGTCTGCCAGTGCACCTGACCGGTTTTATGGGTGAACGCCGCAGGCACCAGCAGGACTTCTGCACCGGCCGCGGTTAATGCCTGATACTGTTCCGGGAAACGCACGTCAAAGCAGATACTCAACCCCAGCTTGCCCACCGGACTGTCGATAACCACCAGCTCATTGCCCGGCGCAAAGCGTCTGGATTCTTTATAGCTGCCCTGAGTGTCGCCCACATCCACATCAAACAAATGAATTTTATCGTAGCGCGCAACCTGATGACCGCGATGGTCGAACACCAGACACGCAGAACGCACCCGCGGATCTCCGTCAGGGGAATTCTGCGGCACCGCACCGGCCACCAGCCAGATACCAAATTCACGCGCCCACTGCGATAACTGTTTCACCCAGCCATCATCGTCGGCCAGAGCCTGAAACTGGCTGCCGTCGAGGGTCAGAAACATCTCGGGTAACAGCACCAGCTGCGCTCCGCATTCTGCAGCTTCACGCACCATCAACCGGGCTTCACCCATGTTGTAAAGCACATCGGCCTGACTGTTCATCTGTACTACGGCTACCTGACTCATTCGTCATCGTCCTCCATCAGATTAAAGACATCCAGAACACTCATTACCCGGCGCCAGATACCGCGCTTCTCTTTTTTGCCGTCAATGGTATTGTTGAAGGCTTTATCAATTTTCAGATCCGGCTGCTGCCAGGTACCGGTAAGGTTATAGCGGGCGCTGGTGAAGCGCGCCAGTTCATCACCGATCAGCTTTTCCGTGACATAGATGGAGGCCGCCACCGGCGGTGCCAGACCCGCCAGCAACGCCACAATCGGCAATGTGCTGGAGACCGGGAAGGTAACTACCATCTTCATATCCAGGGTTTCATCCACCAGATTGGTACTGCCTGAGGTCAGAAAAGTACCGCCGGTACCGTCCATACTCAGAGGCTCGGTCAGCGTCAGCAGACCATTTTCAATTTTGGCTTTGCCGCGGAAAACGTCAAACGCCACGCCCTCCTGATAGATATCAGAGAAATCGAGCATCAGACGGCGGGAAATGGCATTGAAGTTAAGGGCACCGAAGGCTTTCAGCGCACCGGTGCCTTCTGCCGCCATGCTGCCATTGCGGATGCGCAGGCTGGCCAGGCCATTCAGTGTCGGCGTATTGAACGCCATGGGTGAACCGTCCCAGCTCATCTGCAGCGAGGCATTCATATCATTGCCTTCGATCACCGCCTCCTGACGGAAGGCGCGCTGTATTGCACCCAGATCCTTACTGGTCAGGTTGAGCACATCCAGCCGGGTTTTATGGCCATCCGCTGTGTGATCCCAATACACGTCACCTTTTACTTTCAGCCCCTTGGTATCACTGTCGATGACATGAAAGACGGTGCCTTTGTCCTGAGGTCTGGCTTCCAGCTGCCAGCGCCCGAAGTTACGGGTGCCAATGTAGAGCTCCGTCAGAACCATGTTAAATGCCGGAATATCCGCCGGCATCATATCCTGCAGCGGATCTTCCGGACTGAAATCTGCCTGGGATGACGTTCCGCCTTCAGCTGCGCGCTGTTCATCATCCAGCTCCGCCAGCGACTGTGGTTCCTCAGCTTGCGGTGGGAAATGGATGTAATCGAGGTTCAGATCAATCGGACTGTTGTCCGGATAAAGAGTGGCCTTACCTTTGATCAGCTCGCTGTTGAAATCGAAGGTCCACTCGTTCCAGCGCTGATTGGCAATAACCGTCGCCGGGCCGGAGGGCGTTCCCCACAGATTAACGTCATCAAGTGCAATATTGATCATTCGCACCGGCCCGGACTGAGCAGCAGCATGCTTAGCCGTACCTGTGGAGGCCGTTGCGCCATTCAGCGTCTGACGACGTTGCGCAGCCTGCTGTTTTTCTTCCGCGTCCAGCAGCGCCATCATGTGCTGCCAGGTTTCCCACCAGACATCGGCCTGCAGGGTTTCACTGATGCTGCCGCGGATTTCCAGACCTTTGTCGCTGGGCAGGAAAGGTTCGGTATCACCGAGATAAACCTGCCCGCGGTTCAGCCCTTCATCATCCAGTGCCAGCGCCGCTCTCACCCGGTCGTCATACACCAGATTAATGCGGGTTTCGCGTCCGGGCTGCACTTCCACCGCCAGCTGGCGCTCTTCATCCGCCGCCTTACCGTAGGGGTAAGGCAGGTCGATCACGGTATCTTTAAGAGGCGTATTCAGCAGGAATGTGAGGTTATCACCGCCAATAGCCAGATCCGCGCTGTAATTCATCCGCCCACTGACCGGATCGAGCAGCACTGTCGGCAACCATTCGCGCACTTCGGCAATGCCCGCATCACCATCGGCATGCAGCTGAATATCAAAACCCTCTCCGCGTTTCAGCGAAGCAATCCTGCCATTAAACGCACCGCCAAAGGTCTTGCCGTTTAACGCATCGGCGTTCAGCCCGTCGGCGCTGGTGTAATTAAGCCGCCCATTGATATCACTGAACGCGAGGTTCAGATCCGGCAGTGTGAGCTGTGTGTCTTTGATATCGGCCTGCAGGCGGATGTCGGGCAGCGCAGCCTCCTCTCCCAACGGCATCTTCAGCTGTAACGCTGCATCCACCGGGCCGTCGGCCTGCCAGCTGTCGAGCTGGTTATTCACCAGCGACTGCAGCGGTGTTGCCGTGAAATACTGAATGGCTTCGCCGGCATCGCCCTGCAGATGGGCCCGCACATCCAGTAAAGAGTGTCCGTCGCGTCCGGGAGTGATGGTCACACGACCACTGCGGTTAACCAGAGTACCGCCAAGCGTGCGCCCCTGATCAATATGCACGTCCAGCTCCGGAGCGCGTAGCAGCAGACGCCCGGAAAGCTCCTCTGCCGCCGGCCAGTCCGCCAGATATTTCACCCGCGCATCGCTGAAATTGAGATACAGCTGGGCGGAATCCGTGTTGGCAATATGCTCATCGTGCAGAGGACGGCGCATGACGAAAGCAGCATCAGTGAAGTGTCCGTCGGTGACGCTGTCATCAATCCAGCTGCGGATGCCATCGTTCAGCAGCGCTGGCACCAGCTGATGACGCAGCGAGGCCTCGGCCTTTGGCATCCCCACCATCAGATTGATGGCTGATTCTTTGTTGCTGCCAATACGCGGCAGAGTTAAGCCAAGTTCAACCGCCACCGGCCAGATGCCGGGATCGTCTTCGGTACCGGAAAGATAGCCGTTCAGACCATTAACCTGCAGACGGGCATAATCCGGCTCCACTGACCAGAAAAAACTGCCGTGGGCCTGCTTAAGATCCCAGGCATTGTCGTAAATACCGCTGAGCAGCATACGGAAATCTTCACTGTCGACATCCAGACGGCCACCGTGTGGCTGCAGCTGCACCTTGCCTGAGATATCCTCAAAGGCCGGAATACCGCTGTAGGCGTCGGTGCTGACCTCATGCAGGTTCGCTTTAACATCCATTTTCCACGGCGTGCCGGGGATTGCCGACAGATGCACAGCACTGGCCTGGCCACGGGCGTTGATGTTACTGATATAACGATCAAACGGTGCCGGCAGCAGACTGTGGCGGCTGAGGAAGTCGGTTGCTTCGGCAATATCCGCCTGTGGGATACCCACCTGCCAGCCCTTGTAAATCAGGCCGGTGGAGGCTTTCAGCGCAATAGAACTGAGACTGAAATCATTGAAAGGTAGGGTCTGATCAAAGTGCGGGCGCACCTGCAGGTGCCAGTCCTCACCATTGTGTTTACCCGCCACCCGCAATGTGCCATTGCTCAGGGCAATTGGCTCAGCTTTAGTCGCGATGGTCAGCTGGGGAATATCGGCATTCAGGTACAGAGAGCTTAAGTCGCCATCACTGACCGTAAGCCAGGCTTCTGCGCCGGCGCTGAAGTTATCCACTTTCAGACCAGACGGCAGATTATCCGGAATAAAACGGCTCCATTCCTGCGACTGTACGTCGAGATAAACTTCGCCATGTTGTTTGTTCCAGGGCCACAGATCACCCTGCATGGAGGCCATGGCGCGGATACTGGCCACCTGCTCGCGCCCCCATTCAATATGGCTGTCGAATTCGTGATTGGGTCCCTGATTGCGCAGCGCCAGACGTTCAACGTTGAGCACTTCGCGGGTCTGATCCGGATCAAATGCCACCAGCTGCCAGTCGGTCAGTTCAATGGATTTCTGCAGCTGCAGCCAGCGCAGCCACAGCGGCTGTTCATCACGCCCGGCGGAGGAGCGGCTTTTATCCGGCTGAGCCGGTTGCTCAGCGGGTTTATGGGCAGCCAGATCCAGCGCCCACTGACTGCCAATACGCCAGTCCGGGCCGCCCAGATGGTGCACCTCGGAAGCCACGCCATTGATGATGATGTGCTGAAAGACCGGCAAGCGATAAAACAGACTGGCGCTGACATCCAGTTCGGCCTGCACACTGCGTACGGAAATGCCGTCGCCCGCCGGGCCGAACTGAATGTCGCGGATCTCAACGTTGGGGGATAAGCGGTTCCAGCCACCTTTTAACTGGCCGATATACACCGGCTGGCCGAGCGCTGCTGACAGCTGCTGCTCCAGATCCGCACGGTAGGTTTCCACCAGCGGAATCAGCTGACGGCCAAGACTGGTATAAAGAGCAAGCGCTACCGCGGCCACCACCAGGGTGACCCAGATCTGAGTCCACAGCGCGCGCAACCAAAGCATAAGCGGCCTATTGAAGAATGATGTCGTACTGGTCCTGAGCGTAAAGCGCTTCGACCTGCAGTTTGATCGCTTTACCGATAAAGGCTTCGAGGTCAGCAAGACCCTGACTGTCTTCATCCAGCAGTCTATCCACTACCGCCTGGCTGGCCAGCACCAGATAGTTACCGGCACCGTAGGCGCGGTCCTCACGCAGGATTTCGCGGAACAGCTCGTAGCAGATGGTTTCTGCTGTTTTCACCGAACCGCGTCCTTCGCAATGCGGACAAGGTTCCATCAGCATCTGTTCCAGACTTTCGCGTGTGCGCTTACGCGTCATCTCCACCAGCCCCAGCTCAGAGACGCCACTGATCTTGGTTTTGGCGTGATCTTTTTCCAGCACTTTTTCCAGCATACGCAGAACCTGACGCTGATGTTCCACTTCTGCCATATCGATGAAATCGAGGATGATTATGCCGCCCAGATTACGCAATCGCAGCTGGCGACCAATGGCAGTAGCCGCTTCAAGATTGGTTTTAAAGATGGTTTCTTCGAGATTACGGCGACCAACAAAACCACCGGTGTTCACGTCAATGGTGGTCATGGCTTCGGTCTGATCAATCACCAGATAGCCGCCGGATTTCAGCTGCACTTTGCGCTCCAGCGCACGCTGAATTTCGTCCTCGACGCTGTACAGTTCAAACAGCGGTCGCGGACCCGGGTAATAACCTATGCTGTCGGCAACTTCCGGCACATACTGCTGCACGAACTGCTCGATTTTCTGAAAGGTCTCACGCGAGTCGATAAAAATCTTACTGACTTCCGGGCGCGCATAATCGCGCAGAGTACGCAGCGACAGCGGCAACTCGTCATAGACCAGACTCGGGGCTTTATTGTCTTTGATGCGCTCTTCCAGCTTGCGCCACAGACGGCGCAGATAGCGGGTATCGGCGAGAATTTCCTCTTCGCCAACGCCTTCGGCAGCGGTACGCAGAATAAAGCCGGCTTCACCGGTCAGGCCCTCACCTTCCATGCAGGCATGCACCAGATCTTTCAGGCGGTCGCGCTCGCCGCCTTCTTCGATACGCTGCGACACGCCGACATGATCCGCCCCCGGCATATACACCAGATAGCGGGAAGGGATGGATAGCTGAGTCGTCAGACGCGCACCTTTGGTGCCGATCGGGTCTTTGGTGACCTGCACGATCAGCGCCTGACCTTCATGTACCAGCTGGGTAATCGGAGTATTGCTGTCGCCCTTGCCGATTTCAGCAGCGTGAATAAACGCCGCGCGTTCCAGACCAATATCGACGAAAGCGGCCTGCATACCAGGCAATACGCGCACGACCTTGCCTTTATAAATATTGCCCACCAGACCACGATGATTGGTGCGCTCAATAAATATTTCCTGCAGGACACCGTTTTCAACGATGGCCACCCGGGTTTCCGTCGGGGTGACATTCATCAGAATTTCTGCGTTCACGTTCATTCCTTATTCCAGATACTGATACCGGCCTGCGCAAGCAGTGCGGCCGTTTCTGTCAGCGGCAGGCCCACCACATTGCTGTAGCTGCCTTCGATACCGGCCACCAGCACGGCTCCCAGCCCCTGAATACCATAGGCACCGGCTTTATCTGCCGGCTCGCCTGTGGCGACGTAATCATTAATTTGCTGCTCAGTCAGCGCACAGAAGCGCACCCGGGTAATCACCGTCAGTACACGCTCTGCATCAGCACCCACCAGCGCTACTGCCGTCATCACCTGATGTTCACGGCCGGACAACGAACTGAGCATGCTGCGGGCATCCTCATCATCAACGGGTTTACCGAGAATGTGCCCTGCCAGAACCACACTGGTATCTGAGCCAAGTACTGAATCGTCCGGATAACGCTGTGCCAGTACTCTGGCCTTCTCCAGCGCCATACGTTCAACATACTGTTGTGGATCTTCCCCGGCTATCGGCGTTTCGTCGATATCAGCAGCTTCGCAGCGGAACTGCACGCCAATCTGTTGCAGCAGTTCACGACGGCGTGGCGACGCCGAAGCAAGAATCATCATTTCAGGTTAAGCCTTACTTTCACGAAGTGGCCCAGTGCATAGACCCATGGCCACAGCAGCGCGGAAGTCAGCGCCGGTGTCCACAGGGTAACCGGTGTCACCTGATCGCTGACCACAGCACTGCTCCAGTAAATCAGCAGCTGTTGCACGCCGATGAGCAGGAAGACCACACCGGTCTGCTGCAGAAAATTGAACATCATCATGCGGCGGTACAGCACCTGCAGCACGAAAATATGAACTGCCATGGTCAGAATATGAGTACCGATCAGCGTATCGTGTTCCACGTCCAGCATCAGGCCCAGAGGCAATGCCAGCCAGATACCAAAGGTCGAAGGCGCATTCAGAACCAGCAGAGTCACCACCAGCAGTACCCAGCTGGGCTGCAGCCAGAGCAGAATATCCGGCATCGGCATGTGTTCCATGACGAATGCCAGAAAGAGAGTCACCAGAGCAAGAATAACAGCACGGATATCCATGATTATTGCTCCGACCAGAGTTCAGAGGGCGGCACTTTGCCGGCAGCTTTGGAGAACACCAGCAGCAGATGGCGACTGCGGTCCAGCTGCGCACTTGGTGCGGCTTTTACTGCGGCAAAAGATTTACCGGGAATATTTTCAACGCTGGTCACCGTCGCAACCGGATAGCCACGCGGATAACGACCGCCAAGACCGGAGCTGACCAGCAGGTCACCCTGTTTGATATCTGCGGTGTTGGGCACGTAAATCAGCTCAAGTTCGTCCAGAGAACCAGTTCCCACGGCAATGGCGCGCACCCCGTTGCGGTTTACCTGCACCGGAATCGCATGGTTGGAGTCGGCAATCATAAGAACACGGGAGCTGTACGGCATAACATCAATGATCTGCCCCAGCAGACCATGGGCATCAAGTACTGGCTGGCCGATAAAGGCACCATCTTCGCCGCCCTTGTTGATCAGAATCTGTTGGCTGAAAGGGTCCGGGTCCACGGCAATTACAGAGGTGACCAGTACGCGGTCATCGACCTGTTCAGAGGCGCTCAGCAACTCCCGCAGTTCCGAGTTTTCCGCTTCTAGCGACGCCAGTCGCTGAGAGCGCAGCTCGAGCACCAGATTGCGCGCCGCCAGCTGTTTATTTTCCGCCATCAGTTCCTGGCGGGTGGAAGAGGATTCGCTGAACCATTCACTGACGGCAGCAGGCACCACAGCGATCTGCTGCGGCAAAGCCAGAAGGTAACCGGTAACATAACGAACGGGTTGGCCCCAGGGAGTGATACTGTCCATCCACATCAGAGCCAGAGAGAGCACCACTATGCCCACGACCCGTTGCCGCTGGTAGGGCGACACCTGAAACTGCGACTTAATAACCTGCTCCCGCCGAAACAATCACAAAGCGCTTACTATACCGTCTGCCCCCTGCTGTCACCAGTAAAGAGGGCGTAAAGGCACAGTCGCGAGAAAGATATACCAGAATAAAAAAACGGAGCCGGAGCTCCGTTTTTCGGTATCAGAAGGTCATTCCTGACCCAGGACTTCCAGCTGAGATTCGCTGGCCGTTTCCAGGAAGCGGCCACCACCACGCGCCACACAGGTCAGCGGGTCTTCAGCAACGATCACCGGCAGGCCGGTTTCTTCGCTCAGCAGTTTGTCGAGATCACGCAGCAGCGCGCCACCACCGGTCAGCACCATACCGCGTTCAGCAACGTCGGACGCCAGTTCTGGCGGAGATTGCTCCAGAGCGCCTTTCACCGCCTGAACGATCTGCGCCAGGGATTCCTGCAGAGCTTCCAGAATCTCGTTTGAGTTCAGGGTAAAGCTGCGCGGAATACCTTCAGCCAGGTTACGGCCACGAACGTCGATTTCACGGACTTCTCCGCCCGGATAAGCGGTACCGATTTCCTGTTTGATGCGTTCAGCCGTCGCTTCACCGATCAGGCTGCCATAGTTGCGGCGGATGTAGGAAACGATGGCTTCGTCGAAACGGTCACCACCTACCTTCACAGACTCCGCATAAACTACGCCACTCAGGGAAATGATGGCGATTTCAGTGGTACCACCACCGATGTCCACCACCATTGAACCACGCGCTTCATCCACCGGCAGACCAGCACCGATCGCTGCGGCCATAGGTTCATGAATCAGATAGGCTTTGCTGGCACCGGCACCCAGAACAGAATCAACAATGGCGCGGCGCTCAACTTTGGTGGCCTGATAAGGAACACACACCACTACGCGCGGGCTTGGTGGCAGGAAGCTGGTTTCGTGTACTTTTTTGATGAAGTACTGCAGCATTTTTTCAGTCACTTCAAAGTCAGCGATAACACCGTCTTTCATTGGACGGATTGCCTGAATGTTGCCCGGAGTACGCCCTAACATACGCTTAGCTTCAGTACCTACCGCTGCAACACTTTTCTGATGACCCTGCAGGCGGATCGCCACTACCGATGGCTCGTTCAGTACGATTCCCTTGTCACGCATATAAATCAGGGTATTGGCTGTTCCCAGGTCGATTGATAAATCGCTGGAAAACATGCCGCGTATCTTTTTAAACATCCAGATGATTCCTGTTAACAGGTAGCAAAAATTGTTGGTAACTCTAGCAATGGTGGGGATTTAGAGCAAGGCGCATTTATGCTACGCTCGGCCCCCACCGTAATCTATTTCCACTGATCTCATTATACTGGAGTAAGCACATGGCTCTGGACCAGCAACAGGTTCGTGACATTGCCGAACTGGCCCGTCTGCAACTGGACGATGACCAGATCGCCGAATACCAGAAAAACCTCAGCAATATTCTTGACCTGGTTGATCAACTTTCTGCCGTTGATACCAGTTCTGTTGAGCCGATGGCACACCCGCTGGACGCTGTTCAGCGACTGCGTGCTGATGTCGTCACCGAAGAAAATCAGCGCGAACACTTTCAGCAGTGTGCACCTCAGACTGAACAGGGCTATTACCTGGTACCGCGCGTCGTTGAATAGCAGTTGAATAAAACACGCCACCAGAATCAGGCAATAAATTGCTGAAGACTCTGCAACATACCACGGGCCAGACCGGTTATCCGGGGCAGCAATCACAGAATGAATACTGTGACAGTTTCGCCAAAGCGTCAGTGGACAACGCCTTATCAGCAGTACTCATTGTTAACAGCGCAGGCCGAAAACGGCCGGTAAGAGCAGAAGCCCGGAGAAAAGTTCCGGCAACAAGGAAACATTATGCACAACAAAACCATTGCTGAGATTGCCCGCGATCTCGCAGCCGGTGAATACAGCAGTGTTGAAATCACCAGCGAACTGCTGAACCGTGTAAAACAGCTGGACGGTGACATCAACAGTTTCATCACCGTCACCGAAGAGCAGGCACTGGCACAGGCCAAAGCCGCTGACGAACGCCGCGCGGCCGGTAACGCCGAAGTCTGGACCGGCATCCCGATGGCCCATAAAGACATTTTCTGCACCAACGGTGTGGTCACCAGCTGCGGCTCAAAAATGCTGAGTAATTTTGCCGCACCTTACGACGCCACCGTGGTCGATAACTTCAATAAAGCCGGTGCAGTTTCTCTGGGTAAGCTGAACATGGACGAATTCGCCATGGGTTCATCCAACGAGAGCTCTTTTTACGGCGCGGTCGCCAACCCGTGGAATAAAGAACACGTGCCTGGTGGTTCGTCCGGTGGTTCCGCTGCTGCGGTTGCCGCAGGTTTCGTACCCGGCGCTACCGCCACCGATACCGGTGGTTCAATCCGCCAGCCAGCAGCCTTCTGTGGTGTTACCGGTATTAAACCGACCTACGGCCGCGTGTCACGCTGGGGCATGATTGCTTATGCATCCAGTCTGGATCAGGGCGGCTGTATTACCCGTAACGCAGAAGATGCCGCCATGATGATGAACGTGATGGCCGGCTTCGATGCCAAAGATTCCACCTGTGTTGATCAGCCGGTACCGGATTACACCGCCAGCCTGAACGACAGCATCGAAGGCATGACCATCGGTCTGCCAAAAGAATATTTCAGCAGCGACCTGAGTGCAGAAATGCAGCAGGCGGTACGCGATGCTATCGCTGAATATGAAAAGCTCGGCGCCAAAGTAAAAGAAGTATCCCTGCCCAACGCCAAACTGGCGATTCCGGCTTACTACATCATCGCGCCGGCAGAATGCTCTGCCAACCTGTCGCGTATGGATGGTGTACGTTTCGGCTATCGCTGTGAAGATGCGCAGGACATCAACGATCTGTACAAACGCTCCCGTGGCGAAGGCTTTGGTAGCGAAGTGAAACAGCGGATTATGGTCGGTGCTTACGCCCTGTCTGCCGGTTTCTACGACGCTTACTACAAAAAAGCCCAGCAGGTGCGCCGCCTGATTAAAAATGACTTCACAGCGGCACTGCAGGAAGTGGATATTCTGGCTGCGCCAGTAACTCCGACGCCGGCATTTAAACGCGGTGAAAAAACCTCCGATCCGGTAGAAATGTACCTCGAAGATATTTTCACCATTTCCCTCAACCTGGCAGGTATGCCGGGCATGTCGATTCCGTGTGGCATGGTGGATAACCTGCCGGTGGGTCTGCAGCTGATCGGTGATTATTTCGCCGAAGGCCGTCTGCTCAACGCAGCACACAAATTCCAGCAGGCAACTGACTGGCATCTGAAAACACCAGCGGGCATGTGAGGAGCGATACGATGGAATGGGAAGTAGTAATCGGCCTTGAGATTCACGCTCAGCTGGCCACCAAATCAAAAATTTTCTCCGGTGCTTCTACTCAGTATGGTGCCGAAGCCAACACTCAGGCCTGTGCCGTTGATCTCGGCCTGCCCGGTGTGCTGCCGGTATTTAACGAAGAAGCTCTGCGCATGGCGGTAAAATTCGGCCTGGCGATTGACGCTGAGATCGGCAAAAAATCGGTTTTTGACCGCAAAAACTATTTTTATCCGGATCTGCCGAAAGGCTATCAGACCACCCAGCTGCATCACCCGATTGTTGGTATGGGTCACATTGATATCGAACTGGACGACGGCACGACAAAACGTATTAACGTTACCCGTGCTCACCTCGAAGAAGACGCCGGTAAATCCGTCCACGAAGGTTTTGCCAGCATGTCCGGTATTGACCTTAACCGTGCCGGTACGCCACTGGTAGAAATCGTATCTGAACCGGAAATGCGCAGCGCCAAAGAAGCCGCCGCCTATTTCCGTAAAATGCACAGCATCGTGACGTATCTGGGTATCTGTGACGGTGATCTGTCCCAGGGCTCCATGCGTTGTGACTGTAACGTTTCCCTGCGCCCGAAAGGTCAGGATGAATTCGGCACCCGTACCGAAATTAAAAACGTGAACTCTTTCCGTAACGTTGAGCGTGCCATCGAAGTCGAAATCGAACGTCAGATGGACATCCTCGAAGACGGCGGCAGCATTGTGCAGGAAACCCGCCTGTACGACGCCGACAAAAACGAAACGCGCAGCATGCGTTCCAAAGAAGTCGCCAACGATTACCGTTACTTCCCGTGCCCGGATCTGCTGCCGGTTATTATCGATGATGATTATATCGAAGCCGTTCGCACGACTCTGCCGGAACTACCGGACGCCAAATGTGCGCGTTTCGTTAACGATCACGGCCTGTCTGCCAAAGACGCTGCAGTACTGGCCTCCGACCGCGAACTGGCACAGTACTTCGAAACAGTAGCTGACGCTGTTGGCGACTATAAGCTGGCCGCAAACTGGGTACAGGGCGATGTCTCTGCTGCGCTGAACCGCCTGGAGATCAGCGTCACTGAACTGCCGGTTTCTGCGGCACAGCTGACGCATATCCTTGAACTGATTAAAGACAGCACACTGAACAACGGTGGCGCCAAAGAAGTCTTCAACGCATTGGTTGAAGGCAAAGGTGACGACAGCGTTGAAAGTGTCGATAAACTGGTCGACTCACTGGGTCTGAAACAGGTATCCGATACCGGTGCTATCGAAGCCATCGTGGCACAGGTGCTGGCTGATAATCCGAAACTGGTGGAAGGCTATCTGGCCACACCGGAAGATAAACGCGGCAAAGCGATCGGTCCGTTTATCGGTTTAACCCGTAAGGCTGCTGCCGGGGTTAATCCACAGGTAGTAATGGATGTACTGAAGAAAAAACTGAGCGAACTGGGTTAATTCCCATTAGCCAGAAATAAAAAAACCGGGCATCGCCCGGTTTTTTTATGCGTAAAATAGCGACCTTTAAATTTTTACATTGTTTCTGTATTAAACATCTGTAAAGTTTGTTTACGCAGAATAATCCGTTTCAGATAGGTCTGAGCGATGTGGTTTTCAGGCTCGACCATTAATACGGAATCAAAATAATCCGAGGCTTCATCATAGCGGCTCTGATTAAACAGTACGCTGCCAAGCTCAATATAATCTTCAATACTGGCCTTTAACGCATCACGTGCCTGCGCATAAAGTGCCCGCGCCTCTTTATGCTGTGGCTCTTTATGCAGTATGTCCTCCATAGCCTCCATTGCCCCACGATAATCACCATCGGCAATCATCTTGCGGGTATCGCTTAAAATGGAATCGGATTCCAGCGCCAGACGCTGACGCACAATTTTTTTCAGCATCAGAGAAGCCGGCGCGTATTCCTTATCTGCATCCACCGCTTTTACTGCCCGCTCTTCCGCCTGTGCCAGATCACCACGACGGAAAGCACTGTCGGCAAGGTTAGTCAGGTAAATGGCGTCTTTACGTTTCTGTAAACGATACAGGCCATTAACGCCCTCACGGGCAGTAGCCTCTGTTGCACGCGCTTTTTTAAATGCTTCTGCTGCAGCATCAAAATCACCGGACAACATGAAATGATACCCCTGGCGCACCTGCGCCATACCGTTGCGCCGCTGCTCCAGATAGGTTTCAAACTCGCCCATATGCTGATCGTAAGCCAGCGAATTATCGTACTGATAAGCGAGGATTTCTTTACTCAGGCTTTCGGCCTGCTGCTGCCTGCGCTGCTTCTTATTTATATCCTGAGCGTTGCGTAACGACCTTTGCACGCCCCACAACTGACTTTCAAGTTCGCTGATACGCCGGGCATTTTCCGGACGGTTCAGCATGCGCCAGTAATATTTCTCTGCATCCGCGTAATCCGGATCCGTACGCATTATTTTGTTAAATTCTTTCAGGGCCTTTTCATAATCTTTGGCAGCCAGTGCTTTCTGCCCCCGGTTATAGGCAGCCTTACTCTCTGTACGGATCTGATTTTTCAGCAGCTCGATGGTTTCCGGCACAACAGGGGCCAGATCACCATAAAACCGTGCCTGCTGATATTCGCTCAATGCTTCATGCAGGTAGCCACTGCCGCGCAGAAAAGTCGCCCGTTCAACATGACCTTTAACGTCTTCCGATACCCGCTCGTAAATATCCCTTTTCTGCGCTGGCGATAACATGCTGTACACAGATGTACAGCCAGCGAAGGATGTCAGTACCAGTACAGCAACAAGGTAACGCAATAGACTACTTATGCGCATGTTAATGCAACGACCTCTACGGGTTGACTGAAGCCTTTTATATGAAGCGGATCTGCCGGAACCGCACCGATATTGGCACCACTTTCTTTATACAATGCAGCAGGCATAAGAATTTCCCCACCTTTTGCATGTGAGCACAGACGGGCAGCAAGATTGACCGGCGCTCCGACACTGGTGAAATCCATACGGTCAGCCGATCCCATATTGCCGGCAACCACTTCGCCCTGATTAATACCGATACCCGTATTCAGCGTCACCTGCTCACGCGCGGCACGATCATGGTTCATAAAAATAATGGCCTGCTGAATATCCATGGCCGCCCGCAGCGCACGCAAAGGTGCGTCATCGCCTTCAAACACAGACATCACCTCATCACCTATGAATTTATCGATATCCCCGCCATGGCGACGGATAATCTGCGCCTGCAGTTCAAGATAGCTGTTAACAACCTCCACCACTTCTGCCGGCTCACGGTTTTCACTCATCGCGGTAAATCCACGGATATCACTGAACAGGAAGGTCTGCAGCCGCTTACTGCCGCCAAGCGCCATTTCACGACGACCATCACGGATATGGTCCAGCGTTGAACCAGAGACAAACTTCTGCATCTGACGGTGCTCACGCAGACCTTTCACCATGCGGTTAAATTCCCGCGCCAGAAATCCGATTTCGTCACTGGTCTTCACTCTCAGGACAACATCCAGATCATTGTCGGCCACCCGCCGGGCAGCATCCGTCACCTGCAGAATTGGCCGGCTGAGCCGTTGGGAAATCCACCAGGCCAGAAAAATCGCCGGGATCAGGATTAACAGCGTTGTTATGGTCGACAGCCTGCCCGCCTGACGCACAGGCCCGGCCACGGCTTCACGGTCGTAATACAGCACCACAGCACCGACAACGTGACTGCGGCCATTGGCGTGAAAAATAACTGGGCGGATAAAACGATAGGCTTTGGTTTCTTTGCCTGAAGCAGAAAAAGCAGCAGAGTCACGACGGATTTCCCTGCTTTCAGCACTGTGCAGCCAGGACGTCAGCTCACCGTCAGTCAGTGCCGGAGCCGCGTTTCTGAAGCCGGCAAAGTAAGAAAAAACGTAATGGTCGCCTGCGGGCTCCAGCGCATAAATAGAAATATCCAGCAACTGACTGGCGCGATCTTCCTGTGCTTCCTTGATCATCTCTTCAAGGTTTACACGGTTCTCGTAAGTGCGCTCAACAATGGCATTAAAAGAGGCGTCGGCCACCCGGCCAATCGCCATATTGCCCACTTCAATAGCTTTCCCGCGAATGGATTCCTCCATCAGACCGACCAGAAAGTGGTTGAGCGTTATCACCGACAGAAGCACGACCAGCACCATGGCCAGAATCAGTTTAAGTTTGAGACCACCCCAATGCAGAAGTCGGCGATGCGCCCGCTGAAAATACCTGAGCAAATCTGCGGCACCACGCTGCACCGGTTCGGACATACGATAAAACAGTGGCTTCGGATCAGACATTGCTGCTCTCAACCTGATTAATAGAACCGGGGAAATATGTCCCGGACTGCATCATTACGTTCATCTGCCCGGTGTTCTCCTGCCCACGCGAACCACACGTCCTGTGATTCTTTCAGGAGATGCGCACCGGCGAACACCGGAGCAACACGGGTACATTCCCCAGGTGCCGTTACTCCAGAGTGTGCAATCCATGCATTACTGTTTGAGATTGCCCTCTGATCAGGGCATGTAACTGCATGATAGTTTCAGCAGTCAATTTACTGCCTCTCCATCATGTCATACAAAGATAGCGCCAACTAACCTGCTCGCATTCATAGCCGGCGAATAAAATACCGCTGGCAAAACAGGCGATGGACAATTGAAAAACCGCCCGGAGGGCGGCTTTCTTGGCCACTGAAGCGGCCGGACTGACAGAATTACTTAACCACCTTAAGCGATGGTTTGCCACTGCCGGGGGACTCGTGAGATTTCCCCGGGCCTGGTGTTGGCCGCGTCGGTGGCTGATCCGGATCCGGAGCACCGGCCTCTGAACCAAACACCATGCCCTGGCCATTTTCCCGGGCGTAGATCGCCAGAATGGCCACCACAGGCACAAACACCTGCATCGGGACACCACCAAAACGGGCATTAAATGACAGGCCGTCGTTATCTATTTCCAGCGACTTTACTGCCGATGGACTGATATTCAGCACGATCTGACCGTTATTAACGTAATCCTGCGGAACCTGAACACCCGGCAACGCGGCATCCACCAACACGTAAGGCGTGCAATGGTTGTCGAGAATCCACTCATTGAGTGCCCGCATCAGGTACGGACGGCTGGGTGTCATGGTATCAGTCATCAGTCACGCATTTCCCGTTCAGCTTCAGACAGGCTGGCCTGGAAGCTTTCGCGTTCAAACAGACGCTCCATGTACTGCAGCATTGGCTTGCACTGTTTTTCGTTCAGCTCGATACCCAGTACCGGCAGACGCCACAGGATAGGTGCAACACAGCAGTCCACGATGGAAAACTCTTCACTCATAAAGAATGGCAGTTCAGCAAAGATCGGGCTGGTAGATACCAGACTGTCAGTCAGCTCTTTACGCGCTGCATCAACGTCTTTGCCTTTACCGGTCAGGATGGTTTCAACCAGCACAGCCCAGTCTTTCTCGATACGGTTCATCCACAAACGGCTCTGCGCACGGGCAACCGGGTACACCGGCAGCAGTGGCGGATGCGGGAAACGCTCATCGAGGTATTCCATCATTACGTTTGGCTCGTAAAGAACCAGATCACGGTCGACGAGAGTCGGCAGTGAGTTGTAAGGGTTGAGGGTCGCCAGATCTTCTGGCTTGTTGTCCGGATCCACGTCATGGATCTCGACTGCTACGCCTTTTTCGGCCAGCACGATACGAACACGATGGCTGTAATGATCAGCTGCATCTGAATAGAACGTCATGGAAGAGCGCTTTGCCACAACCCCCATAGTTTCCTCACTTATCTGAATAAAATCTGATTAACCTAAAACAAACGCAGCCCGGACCGCTTGCACGGCCGGGCTGGCGCTGTCAGTAAGACAGAATCGTCTTATTTAACGTCTTTCCAATATTCTTTGTTCAGCATGTAAACAGGAACAAAGAAGATAGCCAGGAAGAGAAGTACCCACCAGCCAAGGCTCTGACGCTCAAGTGCGATTGGTTCCGCCATGTAAACCATGAAGTTTACCAGATCGTAAACCAGTTTATCGAACTCTTCTTCGCTCAGCTCACCTTCCTCTGCGAGGTACAGAACATTTTCATGCTCTTCAGTGATTTCCTGACCAGTCAGAGTGTCATAACCGACTTTGACTTCAGCGGTTCCCATTTTCTGAGTGCCCTGCAGGTGACCCAGAACGTTAGGCATACCCACGTCTTTGAAGACCACGTTGTTCACGCCCCATGGACGGCTCGGATCTTCGTAGAAGCTGTGCAGATAGGTGTAAACCCAATCCGGACGACGAACGCGCGCTACCAGAGTCAGATCTGGTGGCGGGTTACCGAACCAACGCTTGGAGTCAGCCTTGTCCATAGAGATGGTCATCAGGTCGCCGAACTTCTTGTCAGCAAATACCAGATTTTCCATCATCAGTTCTTCCGGGATACCCAGGTCTTTCGCTACACGGTTGTAACGGGCGTGCCCCATCGAGTGACAGCCCATGCAGTAGTTAGCGAAAGTTTGTGCACCACGCTGCAGAGAAGCAGTGTCGTGCAGGTCAGTGCGGTGTTCTTCCAGATGGACATTGCCACCGGCTGCCATAGCAACCGCCGGAATAAACGCTGCAATTAATGCAAATACCTTTTTCATTCTCAGTGGCCTCCGGTTACACGCTCTGGTACTGGTTTTGTTTTCTCCATGCGGGTGTAGAACGGCATCAGCAGGAAGAAAGCAAAGTAAATAACTGACGCGATCTGAGCGATCATGGTCAGGGTTTCAGTTGCAGGTTGTGTACCCAGCCAGGTCAGCAGCACAAAGTCGATAGCGAACACGACGATGAAGATTTTGCTGATCCAGCCTTTGTAGCGCCAGCTCTTAACCGGGCTGCGGTCCAGCCATGGCAGTACGAACAGAACTGCGATAGCACCGGCCATACCGATTACACCGAACAGCTTATCCGGAACCGCACGCAGGATGGCGTAGAACGCACCGAAGTACCATACAGGAGCAATGTGCCCAGGTGTCTTCAGACCGTTAGCCGGTTCGAAGTTAGCGTACTCCAGCATGAAACCGTTACCTTCAGGGAAGAAGAACATAACGGTACAGAAAATCATCAGGAAGACCACGATACCCACCATGTCGTGCACAGTGTAGTAAGGGTGGAACGGTACGCCGTCCAGCGGTTTGCCGTTTTCATCTTTCAGTTTCTTGATATCAACGCCGTCAGGGTTGTTAGAACCCACTTCGTGCAGCGCCAGCAGGTGCAGAACCACCAGCATCACCAGCACCAGAGGTACCGCGATTACGTGCAGAGCGAAGAAACGGTTCAGGGTGGCGCCGGAGATCAGGAAGTCACCACGGATCCATTCAGTCAGTGCATCACCGTAAGGCAGTACAGAGAACAGGGAGATAATTACCTGTGCACCCCAGTAAGACATCTGACCCCATGGCAGTACGTAACCCATGAAGGCTTCAGCCATCAGAGCCAGATAGATCAGCATACCGAAGATCCAGATCAGCTCACGTGGCTTCTGGTAGGAACCGTACAGCACAGCACGCATCATGTGCAGGTATACAGCGATAAAGAAGAAGGTAGCGCCAGTGGAGTGCATGTAACGCAGCAGCCAGCCCCATTCAACATCACGCATGATGTATTCAACGGAAGCGAAAGCGCCTTCAGCACTTGGCACATAGTTCATGGTCAGCCAGACACCGGTCAGGATCTGGTTGGCCAGCATCATCATCGACAGAACGCCGAAGAAGTACCAGAAGTTAAAGTTCTTCGGAGCATAGTACTTGGACATATGCTTTTCATAGGTCTGAGTAACCGGCAGACGATCGTCAATCCAGCCCATCAGAGTATTTTGGTTCTTGCTCATCAGGCTTTCTCCTCGTCTACACCGACCACAATCACGCTGTCACTCTCGTACATATAAGGCGGTACTTCCAGGTTAATAGCCGCCGGAGAGCCTTTGAATACGCGACCAGACAGGTCAAAACGGGAACCGTGACAAGGACAGAACCAGCCGCCTTTCCAGTTAGGATCGAACGGTTCTGGTTTCACTTCTGCATTGTACTTAGGAGCACAACCCAGGTGGGTACAAACGCCCAGCAGTACGATCAGTTCGGGTTTAATCGAGCGGTTAATATTGTCAGCATATGCAGGCTGCTGGGTTTTTACCGTGTTCTCCGGATCTTTCAGACGATCCGCCAGGCCAGGCAGGTTATCCAGCATTTCCTGGGTACGGCGTGCGACATACACAGGCTTACCCCGCCATTCTGCAGTCAGCATTGCACCCGGCTCAATTTTGCTGATGTCGATCTTCGCCGGAGCGCCTGCCGCTTTTGCCCGTTCACTTGGAACCCAAGATTTAACGAACGGCACCGCAACAAAGCCCGCACCGACAGCGCCGACAGCAGTGGTCGCGCCCAGAAGCAGAGTGCGCCGACCTTTATTCACGCCGTCTTGACTCATTACCATCTTCTCCCATCAAAAAAATTCTTTCCTGCCAGACGCTGGCTGCCCGTTTTCTTTTTTCTGAGCACAGTCGTCATAGCATACAGAGCGGCGCACATAGTAAAGAAAACAAGGAAGGGAGACAACCTGAAAAACCCACAGGCAATGGGGATTTGCCCATAAAAAAAGCGCCCATTGACATAAGACAATGAGCGCTTTTGCAGAAGCAGATTCTTCGCAGCGAATTAACGCTTGGAGAATTGTGGTTTCTTACGTGCTTTACGCAGACCAACCTTCTTACGTTCAACCTCACGGGCGTCACGGGTAACATAGCCCGCAGCACGCAGAGAAGGACGCAGAGTTTCGTCATATTGCATCAGAGCACGGGTGATACCGTGACGGATCGCACCGGCCTGACCGTTGCTGCCACCACCGGCAACATTAACGATGATGTCGAACTTCTCCAGGCTTTCGGTCAGCTCGAGAGGCTGACGTACTACCATGCGGGAAGTTTCACGGCCAAAGTAAACATCCAGAGGACGCTTGTTGACAACGATGCTGCCAGTACCAGGACGCAGGAACACACGTGCAGTGGAAGTCTTACGACGACCGGTACCATAGTATTGAGTTACTGCCATTATCTTATCCCAGTTTCAGTTCTTGCGGCTGTTGAGCAGTATGAGGGTGCTCAGTGCCAGCATAAACTTTCATTTTCTTGAACATGGCACGACCAAGAGGATTCTTAGGAAGCATGCCTTTAACTGCCAGTTCGATTACCTGTTCTGGCTTGTGATCAATCAGTTTCTCGAAAGAAATAGATTTCAGACCACCAGGGTAACCAGTGTGACGATGGTACATCTTATCACTGGATTTCTTACCGGTAACTTGAACTTTGTCTGCATTAATCACGACGATGTAATCGCCGGTATCAACGTGTGGAGTGTATTCTGGCTTGTGCTTGCCTCTCAGACGGCGAGCAACCTCAGTAGCCAGGCGACCCAGCGTCTGTTCAGCTGCATCAACTACAAACCAATCACGTTTTACGGATTCTGGTTTCGCGCTGTATGTTTTCATCAATTTCTCGCCTTCAAGGGCAGGTTGATTCAAAAGAGGGCGGCATTCTATAGGAAGGATTTGCCTTCCGCAAGTACTGCTGCCGATAAATTAACCGATCTGCCACCCGCGGTGGACTCCGGTTCAGTTTGCGCACGGAGGCAGACTGGCCGGCGCGGCATTTTTGCCACCCTGCCACGGCCTTATAAGGCACAAAAAGGCCGCTTCCGTTTCCGGTAGCGGCCCCTTTTATTGAGCTGCGATCAGTGCTGTACATCAACTGCGGGCATTATAACAGACTGTCAGCCAGGTTTCAGCCAGCGGATGACAGAATCTGCTCAGTAATGCTCCGGCTCACGAAACTTCACCAGACCAAAGATCAGGGTAAGCATAGTGACCATGATATACAGCAGGATTGCCAGCGCCATCAGCGTGGACGATGCCTCCTGCTGATCAAAGCCCAGCGTCTGCCCGGTATAAAAGCCACCCAGTGCCAACACAAAGCCAATCAGAATACAGGCCACCAGAAAATAGCCCTTGCCATCATCCAGTGAAAGAACTTCTTCCAGCACCTTCTGCTGAATCAGCCAGTAGGCACCAAAACACAGTGCTGCCGCCAGCACCATTCCGATCAGAAAATACGCGAGCATGTCTCCGCCCCTCTGGCATCCGTTTACAGAAAGCCTAGTACAGGCGCAGCCACACGCAAGAAAGCTGACCCATTTATCAGCTGATCACGATGCCTTCTTCAGCTTCAGCAGACCTCGCCCGCTTAAGAATCCGGGAAACGACAATCCGCAGCTGGGGCGGCTTAATCGGCTTATGCAGATAAGGCAGACCACAGGCGGCAAACTCTGCCACAACCTCGTCACTGGTATCACCGGTAACAATCAGTGCGGGAACATCCGCCACCAGACGACGTGCCTGAGCGACAAACTGACAGCCGTTCACATCGCCAGGCATACGGTAGTCAACGATCATAAAATCCGGAGAGCCGTATGTTTCAAGCCCAGCCAGAGCTTCTGGAACACTCAGGTAGCTTTTACACACAGCACCCCAGGATTCCAGCAACGAGCGCATGGCATTCACAATGACCGCTTCATTATCCAGAACCAGGATATTAAGTCCGGCAAACACATTAGTGCTGTCGACACGACTTTCCTGCAGGGCCACCTGAGCGACCGGCTGATCACAGATAATGGGCAGATACAGAATAAAGTCTGTTCCCTCTCCCGGCACTGAGCGCACTTCGATGTCATGCTGCAGAATATTCAGCACCCGGCGCACGATAGCCAGGCCAAGCCCAAGCCCCTGGCGACGGTCCCGCTCCTGATTCTGCACCTGGAAAAATTCCTGAAAGATGGCTTCCTGGTTTTCTTCCGAAATACCGATACCGGTATCGCGGATATGCAGCGCCAGACGGTTATCTCCGGCAGGCTCACAAAAAACATCGACGCCGCCTTTTTCCGTATAACGGAAGGCGTTCACTAACAGGTTGGTAATGACGCGCTCCAGCAACATAGGATCAGAACAGACAACATGCTCAACCTGACTGACACTGAAGGTGAGGTGGCGGATGTGTGCCTCCAGCCGGAACTGCGCCTCCAGTTTGCCGAGCAGATGATCGATACGGAAGTGAGCCAGATCCGCCTGCACACCGCCTGAGTCCAGCCGCGATACGTCAAACAAAGCGTCTAACAGCTCATTAAGAGAATCCAGCCCTTGCCGGATATTGGCCAGATCCTGCTGCAACTCCACAGCACTGGCTTTGCTCTCCAGCACTTCTGCGTAGAGATTCACCGCCTGCAGTGGCTGGCGCAGGTCGTGACTGGCAGCAGCAAGAAAGCGCGATTTATCCGCACTCGCCTGATTGGCACGATCCGTCTGCTCACGCAGATCTTCGATCAGATCCAGGTTTTCATACTTCAGCCGGATAGAACGGTCGATAACGCCATGCACTGTTTTACTGAAGCCTATGGTTGCCAGCAGATAAACCACCGCGCCAAACCCCAGCCAGCGGTATGCCCACTCCTCCCCTCCCTGCAAAACCAACATGGCTGCCAATGGCAGCATCAGTGGAGCGGCATACAGGATGTAGGAAAAAGGCCGGGATGACATAGACACCATGCTGCCGGCAATCATGGTGACAAACGTAAGCGTCAGATAGGCGAGATTTTTAATATCAACGCTGTCAAAAAGTACAACACCAGCCACACCCCAGACGCAGCCGGTGAGAAAGATAAGTACAGAGAGCTGCTTGCCGTAACGCACCAGCTCTTTGTATGTGTGCACATAAGCACCGGGGCGGAAATAATGCAGCAGGCGCACAGCCAGAATCAGATAAAGACAGGCGCACCAGACCAATACCGTATGGCCATAGTCCGTACCGGAAAACACCACCAGTAGGGGAATAGTGCCAAGCAGGTTCCCCGCCAGGATCGTCGGTGTATTACGGCGGACAATGCGGATCTTTTCTGCGGTGACTTCATTTTCATAGCTGGATTCAGTACCAGCAGCCTGTTCCTGTCGGGAGAACAGCGAATCCTGCATCATCCCCATAGCCGTCAGTCCAGCCCCAGCTGGTGTGCTTTCTCACTGGATTCAGACCGGCTCTGCGCACCCAGAGCATTGAAAATAGCACTGACATGGGATTTAACCGTGGCCACGCTAAGGCACAACTGCTCGGCAATCGCCTGATTGGAAAGCCCCTTACGTACCAGGCGCAACACTTCCAGTTGCCGGGGAGTAATATTGTGCTGAGCGGCCCACTTTTCACTCTCCAGCGCAAAAGAACGATCGGTGCGCGGGTCATTATCCCCCGGATACACCACCTGTCCGCCAAGAACGCTGTTAATCACCTGCACAATCTTTTCGCCGGATGAAGATTTCGGAATAAAGCTCATCGCCCCCAGATCCATTGCCCGTTGCATATCGCCCGGGTCGCGTGAGGCCGACACAATCACAACCGGTGTCAGGTTATTGCGCTCGTTCAGCTCTTCCAGCAGAGTAAACCCATCCATGATGGGCAACCTCAGATCAATCAGGGCAACATCAAAAATACCGGAGAGTATTTTCTGCAGTCCATCCCGACCGTTATTCACAGCCTCGACATCCGCCTCCAGAGAAGATGTCCTGAGAATACCTTTCAGACCATCAGCAAATAACTGGTGATCATCAACCAATAATATTTTCATGCCTGTACCTCAATGCTTAGGCTCAGCCTTTGTTTTTATAAAACCGGAGGCTTTCACTGTTGAAGCAGATGTTACCCTATAAACGGTGGCCAATAACCCCTATGGCATACATTTACATACAACAGAAACGCAAACTGGCGCCAGATCTCCGGACCAGGCCCTTACCAGAAATTGTACTAACGTACTTTTTATCCAGATAGATAACCCTTACCCTTCGTGCCTGAACCTTCACTGCATACAAATTTATTGCAGCTTCCGCCGGCACCTCACCAACCTGCTGAATCATAGAATCATTCTTAAGTAGGATATATACACTCAGCGCCACACCCCTGATTTATTTCTGACGTGCCAGACAATACAAACAATGCCTGCCAACACAAACAAACGTCAGCCAATACGAACTGATGTCAGAATCTGCGACTCCAAAAAATAAGCCGATGTCCTGAAAATTCCCAACAGGACAACAGACTCTTATTTCAACAATTCCGACTGCCTGACATTCTTATGATCTGATAAACACACAACACCTATTCTGTATATACACTCTGAGACACTCCAGCCGGATTATTTAAATTAAAAATATAAACTTTTCACTTACTTACCCGCCTCGATTATTAACAAAAAAGAATAATTAAATATATTTTTCCATTCCATTCTTTTGACGGATAAAAAAAATTAAATCTGCAATTAACATTACCCACACAAAAAGACACAAAATATTTCTGGTTTCAGTCGACCAGAAGAAGACCTCCTGAAATTTAAACAACCAAGAAACCATAAAGCCATGGATACTAAAGAAAATAAACTTAGCAGAAGCGTCGCTGCTGCGTTGATAGCAATCGCAGGCAACACTTATGCTGTAGCAGATGATGCACGGGAAAATTACGACCTGAATGGTAACGGTCTGATTGAAATTAACAGCCTTTCGGATCTGAATAAAATCCGCGACTACAGTGACCCGGAATCAGAATTTAACCTGAATGCTCCTGGCTGCCCGGACGAAGGCTGCACCGGCTTTGAATTTACAGCCGATCTCGACTTTGACACCAATGGCGACAGCGTCATCGATGAAAACGATGACTACTGGAACGAAGGCCTGGGCTGGCAACCTATTGGCACGGACAGCAATCCCTTCGGTGCTGTATTTGAGGGTAATGGCCACAGTATTAAAAACCTGTATATCAATCGCCCTGATAGTAATGATGTCGGCCTGTTTGGCTATATTCGCCTGTCCACAGGTATCCGGAATCTGATCCTTGATGGTGCTTTGACGTCAGTCACAGGTAAAGACTACGTTGGCCTTCTCACCGGCCATTCAGTTAACACCCCCTACATCAACCTGGCGACTGCCGGTGATGTTTATGGCGAAAACTACGTCGGCGGCCTTGTTGGCTCCACAACACCGGCAGGAAGCTATAGTCATATCTCACACAGCTATACCCGTGTGAATGTCGTAGCTACTGGCAACAATGTCGGCGGCATTGCTGGTGAAATAAACAGCGCTAATATCGAGTACAGCTTCTCGGCCGCCAACATAACTGGCAACACTGATGTTGGTGGGATAGTAGGTATCGGTGCGAATGGCTCTCCGGCATACACCTATTTTACCGGTAACATTACTGCTACAGGCGCGGCCGGAGGTCTGGTAGGCAGCAACAGATATTCGTCGTTGAATATCTATAAGTCATGGGCCAATGCAACATTTAACACCGACAGTTCCGCAGAGAATATAGGCGCACTGATTGGCTACGCAGGAAGCGTAACAATCAATGATAGTTACTGGGCAACAGAATCCGCTGAATATGCCGATGGCAGCGGCCTGGCAACCATTAACAACAGTAGTGGTCATGAGGAGTCTGTATTGCGCTGCCCGACAGCAGCCAATGATACCGATTGCACCACTGACAGTACCCTCTATCGTAACTGGCATACTGCTACTTACCAACTGGAAGACGAAACAGAAGTTCAATACTGGGACTTCGGCACCGCAGAGCAATTACCGGCACTGAGCTTTTACGGTTACGTGCTGCGTGACAGCGATGGTGATGGCGTATGGGACTTTGAAGATGCCTACCCGGATGATCCAACCCGCAGCGAGCCTGATCCGGCACCGGAAGAAGAACCTGAAAATACAGATCCGGAAAATGAAGGTGCACCAGAAGAAGCCCCGGAAAATGAATCCTCTGGTGGTGGCTCATCCGGTGGTGGCTCTCTGATCTGGCTGTTTGGTCTTGCACCACTGATGACTCTGCGCCGTAAATCCTGCTGATAGAAATCAGAAAAAAATAAAAAGAGTCCGTTAAACGGGCTCTTTTTTATCTTAAATTTAAACAGCAAAAATTCATTCCATCCTTTCGCAGGATTATCGGCAAGACACTTAGCGATAAAATATCTTTTCACCTTAAGCGCCCGTCCAATCTCACCACCCTTCCGGGTAATCACACGACCAGGCAAATAAACATGAATAAATGTAAATATTTTCTGTCGCCTGTAATACTGGTTTTATCCAGCTTTCAGGTTCAGGCTGAAAACGGCCGCAGCGACTACGACATTGATAATAACGGTCTGATTGAAATCAACGACCTCGCTGATCTCAATGCGATGCGCTATTCACTCAATGGAACCTATTTGTACGGCAGCAGCGCGGGATGTCCGGAAGATGGCTGTTTTGGCTTTGAACTGACAACCGACCTCAATTTCGACACCAATGGTGACGGTATTCTGAATAGCGCTGACGCTTACTGGAATAATGGCGCTGGCTGGATCCCTGTTGGCTCCATCGGTGATACATTCACGGCCCAACTGCACGGCAATGGGCATGTTATATACAATTTTTATGTAAACCGTCCGAATACAGACTTTATCGGATTGATTGCCTCGGTTGAAAACTCAATCATCAACGATGTGCACTTTCGCGGCCCGCTCAGCGCTATCACTGGTTCGCGCTACGTCGCTCCCTTAGCCGGCCGGATTATTAATACACAGATAATAAACAGCAGTGCCGATATTGATATTTATGCCTATGGAACCGTCAGTGGCGGACTGATTGGATCCGCAGAGAACAGTTCGATCATCAGACACAGTTATGCCCAGGGTAATATCACCGCTGAATCCTGGCGTAACGGAGGTCTTGCAGGCCGCTTACTCGCCAGCTCAGTGATTGAAGGCAGCTTTGCCACAGGCAATATCAGCAGCACTGGCAGATCAACCAGTGGCGCAATGTCTGGCGGCCTGGTCGGTGCCGTTCAGGAGCAATCCCGTGTCAGTAATAGTTTTGCTACAGGCAAGGTTAAAGGCTATAGCTCGGCCTCAAGTCTTATAGGCACCATGACCCAGAGTTTCGTTGATCACTCGTTTGCTACCGGACACGTCACCTACGATTCAACCCAATCTCCGGCAGGCCTGATCGGGAACATTTCCAGTGATGGCGGTGAGTACATCAGCTACAACCATTGGGCAACGGATACAACCGGCCGGACCAACATGGTCAATGGGACTTTATACACAGCCACAGGAAATGCCGGCGCCACTCTGGTGCAGATGCAATGTCCGGCAGCCGGCAGTGATACTGGCTGCAGCGCGGTTACTTTATATTCTGGTTGGGAAAACGAAAGCTATGAAGACAGCAGTCTTTCTTCCGTAGCTTACTGGGATTTCGGTGACAGCAATCAGTTGCCCGGCCTGTTAATTAAAGGCGTGGTTTATCGCGACGGTGACGCTGATGGCGTCCTCGATCAGGACGATGCATTTCCCTACGATCGGGAAGAACATTCCGATATGGATGGCGATAGTACAGGTGACAACAGCGATCCGGATATTGACGGTGATGGCGTAAATAATGACGAAGACCCATTTCCCTACGACCCGACCGAATGGAGTGACCGGGATGGCGACGGCGTCGGCGACAACAGTGACGCATTTCCTGACGACAGCAGTGAATGGCTGGACAGTGATGGCGACGGTATTGGCAACAATTCTGACCCGGATAATGACAACGACGGTGTGCTTAACGAAGATGATGCCTTCCCTCTGGATCCGACCGAGTGGTCTGACAGCGATGGCGACGGTGTTGGTGATAATGCCGATGCATTTCCGTTTGATGCCACCGGCTCCGTTGCTGCCGATGTTGTAGATGCAAATGGTAATGGCCTGATCGATATCCATACGCTGGGGGATCTTAATGCCATTCGCTACGGCCTCGACGGCAGTAATCTTTATGGCCGCAGCGCAGGTTGTCCTGGTGCGGTTTGTGTCGGTTTTGAACTGATGGCTGACCTCGATTTTGACACCAATGGCGATGGCGTACTGGACGGCAATGACGCGTTCTGGAATGACGGCGCAGGCTGGCAACCCATAGGTTCCTCATCAGCGCCGTTCACAAGCCAGTTTGATGGCAATGGCCACCGCATCAGTAACCTGTATATCAACCGCCCATCCGAAAATGATGTCGGTTTATTTGGCTACACCAGCAATGCCGATGTGCGCTTGCTGGATCTCAACGGTGAACTGATGTCTGTGTCCGGTAATTCCTACGTCGGTGCCGTGGCTGGCTACGCCCGCAACACCAATATCAGTGGTACCTGGATTCGCGGTGACGTCACCGCCGCAACCTACGTTGGTGGTGTCGTCGGAATTATGGCCGGTACCAGCGATGAAGGACATCAGATTATTTACAGCCACAATATGGGTGATGTCACCGCGACAGCGGCCAATGGCAGCGCCAGAGCAGGTGGCTTAATCGGTCATTCCGATGGTATCAACATCATTAATAATGCCGTTTATGGCAATGTGGCGGGTTATGAAGCCGGTGGTCTGGTGGGGCTTATTGCCAATGACGCTATACTGGAAAATAACTATGTGCGCGGCAATGTTCACGGTGAAAATACCGCAGGTGGATTAGTGGGCTATGGCTACAATAACACCCTCTCTGTTAATAATGCTTATGTATCCGGTGTTATCAGCGCAGCACAGGAAAGCACCCTGACCGGCGCTTTTATCGGGCGGGCTGACGGCATATTAATCACCAACAGCTACTGGACAACCGAAAGCACTCAGGAACAGCCCTGGGGCAGCTACAACGTTCTGGATGAAAACAGTGCGGAATACAGTGTCGTCAGCGATGCGGCACTGCGTTGTGCAACGGCAGCCAACGATACCAGCTGCACCAGTGTAACGCTGTTTAATGGCTGGTCAGATATAACCTATACCGCCCCTGACGGCAGCGACATGAGCTACTGGGATTTCGGCACAGAAGAACAATTACCGGTACTGACTTACGCCGGCATTATCCTACGCGACAGCGACGGTGATGGCATTCTTGATGAACCGGTTGGAGAAGAGCCGGAAGAACCCGGTGAAGGCGAAGAACCCGGTGAAGGAGAAGAACCTGGCGAAGAGACCCCATCTCCTGCCGAACCAGGTGACGGTGGTACTGCCCCGGATAACGGCGACAGCGATTCTTCCGACAGCGATTCTTCCGGTAGCGGCTCATCCGGTGGTGGTTCACTGCTGTGGCTGCTGGCCCTGGCACCGCTCAGTCTGATGCGTCGCCGAAGTGTGCAGATTTCAGGAAAAATCTGAAATTAAAATATCGTCTTAAATAAGCTAAAAAAATAAACCCCGGCATGCCGGGGTTTATTTTTACGTCGTTTAAAAACCAGTAAGATCAGTGTTCGCGGGTAGCGCTGAACTGAATATCCGGCCAACGCTCCTGAGTCAGGCTCAGGTTAACCCGTGTAGGTGCGATATAAGTCAGATAACCGCCACCATCAATGGCCAGGTTTTCAGAACCTTTGCGTTTAAACTCTTCCAGTTTTTTCGCATCGTCACAGTAAACCCAGCGCGCCGTATTCACACTGACCGGCTCGTAAATACAATCAACTTTGTATTCATCCTTCAGACGCTGCTGCACCACATCGAACTGCAGCACACCCACTGCACCGAGAATCAGGTCGTTATTATTGACCGGCATAAACAACTGAGTGGCACCTTCTTCCGATAACTGCTGCAGACCTTTCTGCAGCTGTTTCATTTTCAGCGGATCTTTTAAGCGTACGCGCTTGAACAGTTCCGGTGCAAAGTGCGGAATGCCGGTGAACTGCATATCTTCACCGAAGGTAAAGGTGTCACCGATCTGAATGGTGCCGTGGTTATGCAGACCAATAATATCCCCGGAAATAGCCTCTTCCACCGCCGAGCGGTCGCCGGCCAGGAAGGTAACCGCATCAGCAATTTTAATATCTTTACTGATCCGCACATGCTTCATCTTCATGCCTTTGCTGTAGGTGCCGGAGCAGATACGCATAAAGGCAATACGGTCACGGTGTTTCGGGTCCATG
>NZ_DJIO01000146.1:58973-59391 GCF_002433655.1 Thalassolituus sp. UBA6592
GTCCATGTTGGCCTGAATTTTAAACACGAAACCGGTGAATTTTTCGTCGTTGGCCGGTACCTGACCTTTGTCGGTTTCACGCGGCAGCGGCGCCGGTGCCCACTCAACAAAGTAATCCAGCATTTCGCGGATACCGAAGTTGGCCAGTGCTGTTCCGAAAAAGACCGGCGTTAATTCACCACGCAGATATTCGTCCAGATTAAATTCATGACTGGCGCCCTGCACCAGTTCAATCTCATCGGCCAGCTCTTCCACCATATCTGCACCGAGCAGCTCTTTGGCTTCGTCAGACTGCAGACCTTTGATCTGAATATCATCCGGCAGCACACTGCCCTGACCCGGGGTAAACACATGAATAGTATCAGTCAGCAGGTTGTAAACACCTTTGAAGGCTTTACCCATACCGATCGGCCAGGTC
>NZ_DJIO01000146.1:59697-59952 GCF_002433655.1 Thalassolituus sp. UBA6592
TTACCCATACCGATCGGCCAGGTCACCGGTGAACATTTGATTTTCAGAACTGTTTCGATTTCATCCAGCACCTCAATATGGTCACGCACTTCGCGGTCCATTTTGTTGATGAAGGTGAAAATCGGCGTGTCGCGCAAGCGACAGACGTCCATCAGTTTGATGGTCCGGTCTTCTACACCCTTGGCGCCATCGATCACCATCAGTACGGAGTCAACGGCGGTCAGAGTACGATAGGTATCTTCCGAGAAGTCTTCG
>NZ_DJIO01000146.1:60265-60469 GCF_002433655.1 Thalassolituus sp. UBA6592
GTGTCCGGGAGTATCCAGCAGGTTGACCATGCGTTCTTTGTATGGGAACTGCATGACCGAGGTAGTAATGGAGATACCCCGCTCCTGCTCCATCTGCATCCAGTCGGAGGTAGCCATACGACCGGTTTTCTTACCTTTTACGGTACCTGCCAGCTGAATGGCGTTACCCAGCAGCAGGAGTTTTTCGGTGATGGTTGTTTTACC
>NZ_DJIO01000146.1:60791-63763 GCF_002433655.1 Thalassolituus sp. UBA6592
CCCGCATCCGGGTGCGAGATGATACCGAAGGTACGGCGGCTGCCGACTTCCTTCTGGAAAGACGAATTAGACATGAGATTCTGGCTGATGATCTGTAAAAGGCCGCTATTCTCGCTTAAACCGCCCTCTGGTTCAAAGGTTGTGGCACATAATGGCCGTGCATTTTTTATACAACCATTAACTGCTGCCTGACCCGCACGGTTTTCAGCAGCATCCTCCGTACTCTCAGTTGCCGCTTATCCAGCCAGCAATCACCCTGATAATTTCATGAACGGAACACATAACAGTTATCATCTGACAATATAAAAATAAATAAAGTCTTTACTTTTCAATAGCTTAGGAAGATCAGCAAAGCCACTTAAACAGTCTTTCCGTCAGCAGCAGGCAGACACTGGAAATGATCAGGAATACGATCGTACCACCAGCCGGAGATTCTATCGTCAGGCTTTCCCCAGCCTCAGGGCTGATCTGCCAGTGCGCCATAAGGGGGAAGCTGCACAGCCAGCTTTTTCACAGGTTTTATTATGGAGGTTTCTTTATGAGTGCACAGCCAATCCGTATCGGCTTTATCGGTCTTAATCCAGACAGTCACTGGGCTGCAACTGCCCATATCCCGGCACTGAAATCCCTCAGTGACCGCTTTACCGTGGTCGCCGTAGCTAACTCGACTGCGGAAAGTGGCCAGCGTACGGCTGAAGCCATGAACATTAAAGCCTTTGCCACACCGCAGGATCTGGTGACTTCCGATGACATCGATCTGGTCGTCGTTACCGTGAAGGTTCCTTATCACTTTGAACTGATCAGCGCGGCACTGAACGCCGGCAAGCACGTGCACAGCGAATGGCCACTGGCGAAGGGGTCTGGAAGAAGCTGAACAACTGACCCGTGGCTGACACCAGACCCGGCCGATTTAATCGGCCGGGATCATCTGCCGCTGGCAGTAAAGCCGGGCTATCAGAAAACGATTACAGCCAGCTTGAGGATGTACCTTTATGCTTACCTGCTTACCTGCTTAACGTCTTACCTGCATACTTTTGTCCCGCTTGTCCGGAATCTTCATCCCGCCTCAGTTTCTGCCTGCAGGCCGGGACAGTGAGCTGACATTTTCCTGATCTTTTAGTCTCCCCTCTATATGCCGCTGCGCTTATAATGGGTTTATGAGAAATAATCTGAATCTTCTGCTGCAACGCCTTGCTCTGCTGCGCCTGTCCATTGCCACCATCTGGCTGATGTTTCTGGTTTATCTGCAATACCGTGGTTTTGCCGGCTTAGGTATCGCCTGGGGCCTGCTCGCCGTCTATCTGCCGCTGTTGCTGGTCACTGGCTGGCAGGGAGTGCGCAGCGAAGTACGCGACTGGCATCTGCTTCTGCATCTGGCCTTTGAGAGCCAGCTGTTATCCGGTCTGTTGTTTTTTACCGGCGGGGCGACAAACCCGTTTATTTCCTATTTTCTGGTTCTTCTGGTCGTTGGCGCCTACAGCCTGCCGGTATCCTTTTCGACACTGATCGCCCTGCTCTGTATCGTCGATTACAGCGTGCTCAGTGAATGGTATCAACCACTTCATACCAATGAATTCCACGGCATGACAGGCTCCAGCCTGTTCGATCTGCACGTCGCCGGGATGTGGCTGACCTTTGTTATCAGCGCACTGATTATGATTATTTTCATTCCCCAGCTGTTGCGCGCCCAACAAAACCAACAGAAAGAAATTCAGCGTTTAAGAGAACAACAGCTGAAAAACGAGCAGCTGATTGGTATCGCAACGCTGGCTGCCGGTACCGCTCACGAGATGGGTACGCCCTTGATGACCATGCAGATGCTGCTGGACGACGCCGCCCACCAGCCGGAACATCCGATGGACCACCACGATCTGCACCTGCTGCGTGAGCAGGTCGCACTGTGCCGACAATCATTGCAGCAACTGGCCAACGCCGGACGCAGTGCCCACGAAGAAGGTCAGCACAAAGCCTTCGACTGGCTGGCGCGCCTGCTGCACCGCTGGCGTCTGAGTCAGCCCAATGCGCTGTGGGAGGATAAAGGCATTCGTCTCGATGCCTGTATTCCGTCATCACCATTATTGGATCAGGCATTGCTGAATCTGCTCGATAACGCCGCCGAAGCAGGTAATCAGCCTATTGAGCTGAGCTGTGAAATCAGCGATGGTTGCTGGCAGATGGATATCGTCCAGCCCGACCCAAGTGCGGCGACACGAATAAAGAACGAAGGGCTGTTCAGCAGCCGCAAAGAATCCGGTATGGGCATAGGTCTGTACCTGAGTAACGCCAGTGTGGAACAATTTGGTGGTTCAATTCATCTCAGTGCACGGGCGGATGGCGGCAGTGTATGCCGCATCCGCCTGCCACTGAAAAATCCGCATAAAATTAACCTGATCTGACCGGACCTGTTTCATGCCTGCATCTGCCACGCCAGTAAAAGTTCTGATTATCGATGACGACCTGCATTTCACTCAGGTGTTAGGCAGAAGCCTGGAACGTCAGGGATACGAAGCACGTATCGCCAGCAATGGTGAGGAAGCCATAACCACAGCCAAAGCGTTTCAGCCCGAGTGGATTACCCTCGACCTGCGTCTGGAACAGGAGTCTGGCCTGAGTCTGATTGAGCAGTTAAAAGACGCTGTTGCCGGTTGCCGTATTGTGATGCTCACCGGCTATGCCAGCATTCCGACCGCAGTCGAAGCGGTCAAACTGGGGGCTCATAATTATTTGCATAAACCGGCTACGTTACAGGAGCTGATCAATGCATTTTCAGATACACCCGGGGTGCAGCAGGAAGATCAGGGACCTGCAGAAGTGATGTCGGTTGACCGTCTGGAGTGGGAACATATTCAACGCGTATTAGCCGAACATCAGGGCAATATTTCTGCGACAGCAAGAGCGTTAAACATGCACCGCCGTACACTGCAGCGCAAACTGCAGAAATACGCGCCGCGCTGAACAGCTGTCTGCTCAGT
>NZ_DJIO01000146.1:64096-72529 GCF_002433655.1 Thalassolituus sp. UBA6592
AAACCGGCTCAGTTAAACCGGCTCAGTTAAACCTGTATCAGTTAAAGCAGTGCTAATTAAAATAGGAATCTTCGTCGAAGGTACTCAGCCAGCGGCTGTTAAACACCACCATGCCGGTAATAAACATGCCGTTGATAACACCTTCCGGAAACATCATCAGCGGCAGATAGCGCAGATAATTGTGCCAGACTTTATCCAGCGTATAGACGTCCAGCTGCCATAAACTCAGAGCCTGCAGCACATCAGAAAAGGCGTGAGTAAATCCGGCATTAAGAAAACCCGCCACCAGAATATACACAAACGGATTGCGCACCAGACGATTAAACACGCACAGATAAAATCCGTAACTGAACAGTACCGGCAATACACCGGTAAACAGATAACTGTAGCCCAGACCGCCCCACCAGAGCTTACCCGTGGCCACCAGCACCAGTTGAATTAACAACATCGCCAGCAGTGCCAGTCGCCAGCCCATCAGCAGCATCAGGGCGGTCACACCCATCACATGAAAACTCAGCCCGGGCAGAATACCCGCCTGCATATTCCACAACACAGAGAGCGCCACAACGCCGCCAAAAAAGAAATGCTGGGCCTGACGGTTACTGAATAATGAATGCCAGTGGTAGGTAAATAACGCCGGAATAAGAATGGCCAGCGCCAGAGCAGAAGAAGCGTACAGTGCCCAGACGGGCAACAGGTCCGGGCGGTCGATCATGGCTGCAGATCCAGACAATATAACAGGGCATCTTCGTGCCCGTTGGCCGTGGGGTAATAATTACTGCGGTTACCGGCCAGGCAGAAGCCCATGGATTCATACAGAGCAATGGCTTTGCTGTTGCTTTCGCGCACATCCAGAAACCACTGCTCGGCCTGTTTTTCCGTCAGATAATTGAGCAGAAAATTCATCAGCGCACGACCCGTGCCTTTGCCCTGATAATCCGGATCGACGGCTATCATCAGCAGTTCAGCTTCACCGGCAATCAGTGTAATCACAGCCCAGCCGAGCACAGTGCCATTTTCTTCTGCGATCCAGGCGCTGCCCGGCTTTTGCAGATAGCGACTGATGACGGATTCCGACCAGGGATGAAAATGAGCGCGGCGTTCAATCGACATCACCGCAGTCAGATCCTGCATAACAGCGGCTCTGAACTCCACGTCAGATGCCCTCCAATTCGCGCAGCGCGTGCCACAGGCGACGTTTCTCGCCGGCACTCTGCATAACCTCAGTAATTGAAGCGCCGACAAACAAAGGCGTTACGCCGATATTGTTCAGCCATTGCTGACTGACGTTGCCGAAACAGACCGCATAGCGCGCGCCCTGATCCGTGAAAAAACGCCATTGTGCAGACAGTGCCTGCACCGCCACCGGGTGACTCTGATCATCATGAGCAGACTCAATAAACGGCCAGCGGAAACTGAACGGCGGCTGCATAAAGCCTGTGTGATCCGACATTGCCTGCAATACCCGCCAGGCAAATCCCTGCATGCGCTCCACGTCCTGTGCCTGATCAGTAATCCACACACCCAGCTGTGATACCCGCAGGAACTGCAGTTCAAAGCGCGGCGGTGTCAGATCAACAGGTTGTGACTGAGCAGGAAGCTGTTCAGTGTGAGGTGCTGATGGATTGGACTGAACGGCGGCGGGTGCCGCAGCGGTAGCCCGAAGCTCAGCGGCAGGTGCAACAGATTCCGCGACTGGCGCTGCGCGTGCACCAGCCGGTGTGTCGTTAACCCGCGCTACCGCAGGTTTGGCATTGTCGTGCAGTAATTCAGCGGCCAGAGGATGGACCAGATGCCCTTCTCCGGCAGACACTTTATGCGGATGCGGCGCGTGCGCCGGTGATTCCGCAATCCAGCGTGGTTGCGGAGCATGCGGCAGAACCATCCTGGGCACCCAATGCGTGATGCCCATGGCCTGCAGGTAATCCTGACGCCGCTGCTCCAGCACAGGTTATACGCCGTCGTTCTGCGGATGCTGACGGGAGTTATCCGACATCAGCAGGTTGACCGCATGAATATAGGCTTTGGCAGAAGCCACCACGATATCCGTGTCAGCACCACTGCCATTGACGATACGGCCGCCTTTCTCCAGACGCACAGTCACTTCACCCTGTGAATCAGTGCCCTGAGTAATGGCATTCACTGAGTAAAGCAGCAGATTAGCGCCGGTGTTGGCAACAGCTTCGATGGCTTTCAGTGCGGCATCTACCGGACCACTGCCTTCGGACTTGCTGCGCTTTTCATCACCGTGATGGCTGACAACCACTTCCGCTACCGGGGTTTCACCAATGGCAGAATGGCATTCCAGCGCCACCAGTTTCCAGGCTTCAGGAGCTGCATCAGAGATGGTTTCACTGACCAGTGCCTGCAGATCTTCATCGAAAATCTCGTGCTTCTTATCGGCCAGATCTTTAAAGCGCGCGAATGCTTCGTTCAGCGCTGCGTCGGTCGGGAAGGTAACACCCAGCTCTTCCAGGCGGCTGCGGAATGCCGCACGGCCGGAGTGCTTACCCATAACCATTTTGTTAGCGCCCCAACCCACGTCTTCGGCTTTCATGATCTCATAGGTTTCGCGGTGCTTGAGCACGCCGTCCTGGTGAATACCGGACTCGTGCGCAAACGCGTTGGCACCCACAATGGCTTTGTTCGGCTGTACCGGGAAGCCAGTGATCGAAGACACCAGACGGGAAGTCGGCACGATGTGCGTGGTATCGATACTGGTACCGATATTGAACAGATCCTGGCGGGTACGGGTAGCCATCACAATCTCTTCCAGCGCGGCGTTACCGGCACGCTCGCCCAGACCATTAATGGTACATTCCACCTGACGGGCACCGTTGGCCACGGCCGCCAGAGAGTTGGCAACCGCCAGACCCAGGTCGTTGTGACAGTGTACGGAGAAAATCGCTTTATCAGCGTTTGGAATACGGTTCAGCAGGGTTTTGATTTTGTAGCCGAATTCTTCCGGAATGGCATAGCCCACGGTATCCGGAATATTGATGGTACTGGCACCGGCATTGATCGCCGCTTCAATGATACGGCAGAGGAAATCATCCTCAGAACGGCCGGCATCTTCACAGGAAAACTCCACGTCTTCGACGAAGCCACGGGCTTTCTTCACCGCATAAACCGCCTGCTCAACAACCTGATCCGGCTGCATGCGCAGCTTGTACTGCATATGAATCGGTGAGGTGGCGATAAAGGTATGAATACGGGCACGTTCAGCCAGTTTCAGGGCCGCTGCTGCGTGCTCCAGATCGCGGTCAACGGCACGTGCCAGACTGCAGATGGTGCTTTCGCGTACCGCCGCAGCAACTGCTTCGATGGCCGCAAAATCGCCCGGTGATGCGGCAGCAAAGCCGGCTTCTATCACATCGACGCGCATTTTCTCCAGCGCCTTGCCGATACGGACTTTTTCTTCTTTGGTCATGGATGCGCCCGGGCTCTGTTCCCCATCACGCATAGTGGTATCAAAGATGACCAAACGGTCTTGCTGGCTCATGTGCTACTCCGCTACCAGGAATTTCTCATCGGGCGCATAGTATACGCCTGATGAGCCCGGTTGGCAGCCGCTCAGCGGATCGGAGTCGCGGTCAGATTGGTGGTGATGTCAAAATTCTGCAACACAACGCCGGAAAATACCGTCTCAGGCAGCGCCACATCCGGATGCTTCAGCTGCACACTGTCGATCTGCAGATCACGGAACGACACATTTCCCTGCACAGCAAAACCCAGTGGGCGCAGCTGCTGCTGAGCCAGATCCGGATTTGCCACATAACTGTAACCGGTACGTGATGCATCGTTATAAATCAGCTCATCGCCCTGATTGCCGCTGACGCCGTTGTCATCCAAACCAGAGAACTTCTTCGCGACCCGGGTCTCGTAGACATCAATTTTCAGATCGGCCTGAAAACCATAGTCGTTGCCGTCACCCGGCCCAAGGCCGTCATTGGTACTGAAACCATCAAAGATAATCTGGGTACCCGTGCCATTCACCGGATTATTGCTGCCATCCACAGTGCGATTGTTTTCCCAGGTCAGACGGTTGCGCGCCAGTGATCCATCACTGGTAATGCCTTCGGGTTCAAAGGCAACCTTCAGAGCCACCGTCATACCCTCATTACCCCGGTCTTCCCAACGTCCGCCTGCGGCAGCACAGGATGTCTCGTCACTGCCTGCACCACCAACACAGACGGCACCCGCGCCGCCCGGATTAATGGTCAGAGACGAGCCCTTCTCGTAACGCTCCAATACAATCCGGCCGAGACTGCGGCCACTGTTACGATCACCCCAGCGCATGTTATCCACATTCATGGTACTCCACTGTTCGGTGCGATTGAGGCTGATACCGGAATCGCTCACATCAAACTGCAGCCCACGCAGATGCAGATCGTAATTCACGCCGGTAGCCCATACGCCTTTACCGTTTTCATCAATGGACAGACCGATATTGGTGTCGCTGAACAGGTAATCGCCGTCCACCTGAATGCCGCCGCCCGACGTCCCGCCTGCAGTAATGTACGTATAACCATCCAGATTAAAATCCATTGCCTGAAACAGCTCCAGAGACAGCAACAGCTCAGCGCCACCCTGAATCGGGGAATCCTTGGTGCCAACCCGCAGCCCATCAATACTGTAGCTGCCGGTGAAGCGGTTCATACCCACCGCGATGGCGGTTTTATCCGCCGTCGCGCTGTTGTTGTCATGATCGAAAGCCCGCACATCGAGGGTTAAATCACCACGGCCATAACTTTCGATTCCACTGATCAGCACCATACGGTTGTCATCAATATAGGCTGCCTCGGCATTAGCCAGACTCCATTCTGTAGTCACAGACAAACCATCACTGCTGTCATTCAGTGACGCGTAAAAATCACTGGCGTAGGGCTGCATCCCCAGCGGCAGAGACGCTATCTCCGGTGTTACGATTCCCGGATAAAAACGCCAGACATTGCTGTGGCCATTGGCATCAGCAAACAGGAAATCCAGCTGCACCGCGCCGACAGGACGGGAGCTGTCGCCGATCAGAATCTGATTGGCATTGAAGGAACCGGATAATTCACTGACACCAAGCTGCAGATGATCCGCCATCACATCAAACGTTAAATCACGCAGTGTCAGATCGCCGTTGAAATCGCCCATATACAGGGAATTTCCATCATCGGTAAAACGCACAAAGTTGGCCGGATTATCAGCGATATTAATTTGCGCGTTCATGCGCAGACCTTCGTTGCCCTGAACGCCACCGGCATAAATCTGGGTGCTGCCATCCAGCGCGAGACTTCCTGCCAGCGTGCCTAATGACTGTTCGCCGAGGAACATGCCCCCGGTAGAAAAACCGTAACTGACATCAGTGAACGCCAGGTTCAGCCCTGTCGCCAAATCATCTCTGGCCTCGCCGATGGCTAAATTACCGATCTGAGCACTGTAGCCAATATCACGGAAACTCAGCGACTGCCCGTTCGTTGTCCAGATCAGTTCAGCATCACTGATGGTGGTGGCATAACTGCCTTCGACGTAATAGTCCGCCGATTGCGGAGCACCAATGCGTAATGAACTGTCTGAGGAATAATTAAAACGCAGCTGACCAAAACTGCCGCTGGAATCATTCACTCGCACAGCGCCAATATTCAGCCCCGCATTCAATGTCTGACTGTCTATTTGCAGCGAGCCATCTGACAACACATCAATAACCTGAGTGTTCAGTGCGCTACCTGTTAAATCATCGCGGTTACCATACTGAATATTCTGCAGTTGCAGTGATTGACCATCATCTGTGTAAGCAGCCTCACCAATGGTAAACACTGCATTGGTCTCCAGCGTCACACCCGCCTGGCCATTCACCTGCTGCATTTCCGATTCATTCATTGGCGTCAGCGCCGCATAAGCCTGAGCGTGAAACAGACAGGCCTGGGCTGCTGTGATGATCAGGTGTTGAGATATGGATTTTTTCATTACGGTGCTCCGGTCGGGAACACCAGCAGGTTGCCCTGCAGACGGGATTCACCATTAATATTCAGTGTAAAAATATCCGTCTGCACAAAACCCGCATCCGTTGGCCGAGCGCTGTTACTGTTGGCCACGGTAAACGAAACATCTTCATATTTAAGTGAATTGGGTAAACCCACTTCCAGTACATCGGCGTCGAATAAAGCACCATCGCCATCAAAGCCGGATTGAATATTACGGGTTTTAAGGGTCAGTCCTTCAAAGGAAAACCGGCCACGAATATTATCCAGTACAAACCAGCCTTCACTGGCGGAATCACCGGTATTAATCGCTATACGGCCACCACAGCGACTGCCACCATTACCACCACTGCAATCTGAGCTCCAGGCCGATGGCCCATCAACATTTAACGGGCCGCCATCCGCGTTAATCGTAAGATCGCCTGACAGGTACACTCCCCCCTGGCCGCTGATATGATCCAGCGCCTGATCACTCATAGGTTCCAGAGCGTGAAGGCTATTATTCAGAACAAAAAATAATGCAGAAATCAGAGTAAATATTCTCATCACAAATCCCTGCTGGTTGCGCGCAGATACTGAATCTGCAGATTAGCAATCGTTGATGATCCGAAGTCTGTATTACCTACGGTAAGATTGCCGATGTGAATATCTGTGCGCGGACCATTGGCATAGTAATCCTGATAGAAGGCATCACTTTTCCCCTCAATACTGCCAACCTCAACGGTAAAGTTACCGTCGGATGCCACCTCAAATGTCACCGGCTGATCTGCGCCATAACCCAACTCGCTTTCAATGATCAGATTCTGCAGATGAATATTCTGGCCACAGTTATTGCCGTCCGCATCACAGGCAAAAACACTGAGATCCTGCACGTACAGATTCAGCGCCAGATTGCCAATCATCTCATTGTTATCGCCCCATAAGCGCAGATAAGAACCGTCGACGGCAACCCCCTGAGCATGAGCTTCCAGCGACTGTGCCCGGACACCGTTCTCTTCCAGATCAAAACGAATCCCCATATCCGCCAGTTCACCGGTCCTGCTGGTTAACACCGACGTGTCGATACCCGTAATGGCATCAACCCGGGAGCCGCTTGCCACAACTTGGTCAGGGAAGCGGCGTTCACTGCGGTTTTCGATGGCGTAGCCGAGCAGGCTGTAAGGCTTAGACGAAGAGCCCGCCAGCCGCTCCGGCGCAGAGAATTCAAATACGGCTTTATCGTAAATACCTATGGTATCGCCATCGACCAACTCAATATTGTAGGGATACAGCAGGCGGCCCAGATTCACCGGATTACCAATAACATTTACCCCCTGATTACTGCCGCTGCCTGCAACATAGAACTGGGAGATACTTAACACGACTTCTTCACCATCAGCATTGGTAATGCCACCGATATCAAGACGGTTCCCCCCGGCAACATCCTCTCCGGCTTCAAAGGCAAAGTCTTCCAGTACCAGACCAATTCCTGCACCTTCCACACTCGCCAACTGGCTGTCATCCAGCGCTTTTAATTCTGCAAGGGCGGAGGGAGCGTCAAACACCGACACCGACAAAAAAACCGACACCGACACCAACACCACGCCCCGTCGTGACAGATACTTAGTCATAATATGGATCCAGGAATTTTGTTCTTATTCTTTCGATGCCGTTAAAGGACTCCTCGAAATCGACTGAAATACCGCCGTTCGGGATATTCATAAAAGCACCGGGAGTAGTCGGTGTTCCTTCGCCGTTATCGAGCCAGAAAACCTGCTTGGTCTGAAATGACAGAAACATACCCTGCGTACTCTGGCCGTTTTCTACATCACCGATATCTAAAGTACGGAAAGTGTTTAAAGGGAAGCAGGTTGCGATCCCGAGAATTTCACAGCCATCAGAACCAAAGATATCGAGAATATCGGACAACAGGCCACAGCCGCTGACACAGGAGAGAGACGTACCATTGGGAATACCAACGCGGGTTGCCCGTATCTGGCTCTCATTACCGTCTTCATCCACCAGGACAGCCTGCGACTGCAGGACCGTGTCGCGGTTTACCCCAGCAAACGCAAGCAGGCCCCGCTGTATAATATTAGATTCTTCATAGATAGGATCCGCTGTACCAATCACATTCACCTGAATGTTACCGGTGAGAGATTCGATATTACCGGACAGCTTTCCTAGTGCTTCCGTAAAGCCCAGGCGGACACCAACAAGCTCTTCTTTACCGTCGACGGTTTCGAAAGCCAGCTCGAAATAAGGATCCTGAATATTGAACGGGCTCAGCGTACCGTCATCGTTAACACTGCCCAAAGCGAAATCGTTAATACGGATGTCCGCTCCGGCTTCTCCGTCACGGACATAATTGCCCAGCTCAACCAGATCTGCGTTAAGCGAGATATCGACATCCATACCAAAGGTAAAACGGGTAAAGTCGAATGAACCCGCTGCATCGCGATCAATCTGCAGAAATGCCTGACCT